>JBILCT010000174.1:0-3738 GCA_044353025.1 Ferruginibacter sp.
TACCACTTCACTATCTGCGAAATTCATGGCGCATCCATAACTTTCGATGTAAACGTGTTTGTTGTAGGAACGATTTGAATCTTTTGGCAATGAGAGTGCTTCTCCCTGCCGGGATTCATCATGTATTTCGTGCGTCATTGTTTCCTGCATGGAGGGGCAAGTTTTCTGCGCAAAGATATGTTGAGATAGGCATTTGAATCGAGGTTGCCCTTTTTCGATAATGGGAAATGAACGAAGCTGTTTTTTAAAACCGAACCTTCACTCGTGACAATCCGTTATTTTTGTATCAAAATTTTAAAAAAAATCATCAAAAGGCATGTCTTGCGGAACTACATCTAACGCACCGATTCCAACCAAAAAACCCCATTGGCTTCGGGTAAAATTGCCTATCGGACCGGAATATCGCCATGTGCGGAATTTAGTTGATACACACAAACTTCATACCATCTGCGAAAGCGGAAACTGCCCGAATATGGGCGAATGTTGGGGTGAAGGAACCGCTACCTTCATGATTCTTGGGAATGTTTGCACCCGTAGTTGTCGATTTTGTGCTGTTGCTACCGGCAGACCGGATGCTGTTGATTGGGATGAGCCGCAAAGAGTGGCTGAAGCGATTCATTTGATGAAGGTTAAACATGCGGTGATTACCTCGGTAGATCGCGATGAACTGAAAGATGCGGGAAGCATTATATGGTACAATACCATAAAGGCAGTGAAAGCACTCAATCCGCAAACTACGTTAGAAACATTGATTCCCGATTTCAAATCAAATAAAGAACAAATCCAAAGAATTATTGACGCTGCACCCGAAGTGGTCAGTCATAATATAGAAACTACAGAAAAGCTTACGCGTCAAGTTCGTGTTCAGGCGAAGTATTGGCAAAGTATGGAAACATTGCAGATTCTAAAAGACGGAGGCATGCGTACTAAAAGTGGTATCATGCTTGGTTTGGGTGAAACTAAAAACGATGTCATTCAAACGCTGCGCGATTTAAAAAACAGTGGAGTAGATGTGGTCACTATCGGACAATATCTTCAACCTACACAAAAACATTTGCCGGTAGAGCGATTTGTACATCCGGATGAGTTTGCAGAATACAAGGAAATTGGATACCAAATTGGGTTGGATTACGTAGAAAGTGGTCCATTGGTCCGATCATCTTATCACAGTGAACGACACGTTATTGCAGGATTGGGAAGAAAGCAATGGGAGCTTGAAAAAAACACGCATTAAAAAAGCAGCTGAAATATCAGAATTCCATTTTATTTGAAAAGCGATCTGCAATGATTGATCAAAAATAAGGAGTTCCTGCTTCGATTTGAAAATCCGATACATTGTTTGGAAATAAACGTTTGGATTCTTCCAAATGGGTCCAAAGATGATGCGTGAGACCATCCACCAATCCAATTTTGGGAACTAATATTTCTTCAATGCCACCCCAACGCATTACCTGAACATATATTTGAAGTGCAGGCACAATCACATCAGCACGGTCTGAGCGAATTTGATACAGTTTAATTCGTTCATCGTTATTCAGCATGCTCATCTCATGCAGATAATTTTTCAAGGTTTGAAGACTGATGGGCTTTCCTTCCTTACGTTTGCTGAGCGAAAATACTTTATTGATGTTTCCGCCACTTCCGATTCCAACCATGGGCCCAAAAGATTTGGCGCATTGTTTGATATCTGTCTTCAATCGACTCCAAACTTCATCCTCAACGTGCTCTTTCAATAAACGAATCGTACCAACATTGTAAGATTGATTGAATGCAAGTTTTTGCTGATGAAAAATGGAAATTTCTGTGCTGCCACCACCAACGTCAATGTACATATAAGTGGTGTCTGGTGCGAGAGTTTCTGCAATATGGTTTTCAAAAAGTAAATTCGCTTCGGTTTCACCACTGATGATTTCAATATTTAAACCGGTTTTTTCAAAGACAGTTTTGCAAATCAATTTTCCGTTGGAAGCATCGCGCATGGCACTGGTTGCACAAACCATCACATGATCCACACCATATGCGTTGATCAGATGACGAAATGCTTTCAAAGTTTGAACCAGCATCTCGGTTCGTTGATTGCTGATAAAACCAGTTTCAAAAACATCAAAACCCAGCCGAACAGGAACCCTGAAATAATTCAGTTTGTGAAGATTATACAGATTCAATTCATCCGCTCGAACTTCTGAGATCAACAGCCGAACAGCATTACTCCCAATATCTATTGTGGCAAGTTTCAATTTTTTTTCACAAAGATTGAATATGTTTTTTGATTTAATGCTTGATTTATTAAATAAAATATCAGAACGCTGCATGTGCTTATACTTGTTGCGAATTCAGGTATTGATATGTTTCAAGTTGTGAGCGGTGCTTTTGGGATAATTTTTTTCCTGAGTAATGATTTTGTTGCTTGTTATCTAAAGTTCTTGCTTTAACCTGATCGTTGAGTTGAATATTGAGAATATCCATCAGTTCTTTCTTAAGTTTCGGATCTAAAATCGGAGTAGCACACTCTACTCTGTGATCCAGATTTCGAACCATCCAGTCTGCCGATGAGATGAAAACTTTTTCTTCGCCACCGTGATGAAAAACAAATACTCTGGCATGTTCTAAAAATTGATCTACAATACTGATCGCCTTTACAGGGGTGACGAATTTTTTGTTTTCTGTGAACATGCAACAAATACTTCGAATGATAAGTCTTATGTGAACACCCTCCATGGCTGCTTTGTTGAGTAACTCAATCATCGTAATGTCGCTGAGTGAGTTTAGTTTTAAAGTGATGGCTGCATGCTTTCCTTGTTTCGCATGGCGAATTTCTTTTTGAATCAATGATTCAAAAAAGCTTCGCATGTTGGTTGGACTCGGAATTAAAATTTCACATTGTTTTAGTTGATCAAATCGTTCGGATGGTTTTTCCAGAAAATGAAAAATCCGATTGATATCTGCCATTATTTTTTTATTGGATGTAAGCAGACAGTGATCGCCATAAATCCTTGCGGTTTTCTCATTCAGGTTGCCGGTGCTCACAAAACCGTAATGGATATACTTTCGTCCCATTTTCTTTTTGATTGAGCAAATTTTCGCATGCACTTTCATGTTTGGCAACCCTATGAGTACTTTAACGCCTGAATCTTCCAATTCCTGTTTCCACATCAGGTTCGCTTCCTCATCAAATCTTGCTCTCAGTTCAATTGCAACCGTTACTTTTTTCCCGTTTCTCACTGCATTGGTTATTGCATTAATGATTTTTGAACGAGGTGCAAGTCGGTAACAGGTGAGTTTAATTTCAGTTACATCCGGATCAATTGCTGCCTCTCTCATCAGGTCAATGATGCTGTCAAAAGAATGATAAGGGAAATGAAGCAGGATGTCTTCTTTCTGAATCGCAGTGCTCATACTATCAATCTGAGCGAGTTTCGGATGTGTAAACGGTGACTTTCTGGATTTTTGTTGCCGAAAAATACTGCTTGGGAAATCCATAAAGTCTTTGAAATTGTGAATTTTCCCTCCGGGTATCAGATTGTCTTTGTGTGACAGATTTAATCTTTTTACCAAATACGTAAGTAGCGGAATAGGAATTTCTTTGTCAAAAACCAATCGAACCGGCTTGCCTTTTTTCCTGTTTTTTAAACCCTTTTCAATTTTTTGAATAAGATTGGTGGACACTTCATTGTCGAGGTCAATTTCTGCATCGCGAGTCACTTTGATTGCGTGTGCTGAGAATTGATCGTAGCCGAA
>JBILCT010000175.1:0-3728 GCA_044353025.1 Ferruginibacter sp.
CCCTGAATTTGAAAAGATCATATTGGGCAATCGCAATGCACTTTGGATAAAGCGCTTGCCAGCATTATGGAATCAGGGAGGCGTGATGATTGCGGTTGGAGCCGGCCATTTGCCTGGGAAACATGGACTCATCAAGCTTTTACGAAAATCGGGTTACCAGGTAAAACCTGTCCCCAACCCTTTGACCTTTCAAAAACAGTTTTGATTTATTTTTGGAAAAATTCTGACAATGGAACCAATCAATCTAGGTGTAGGAACCCGTTTACAACATACTCAACACGGACCGGGTGTAATTGTTGGTGTGCGTTATGCCACCTATCTGATTTCATTTATTCACGTGGGTGTGAAAGAGATCGATAAAACAGACAGCGGTTTGGAAGAGATCATTCCGGAGAACGTAACCGTTGAGTTGGAAACAACATCTGAAGTTGAAAAGTCATTGTTGAAAATATTACGCATGTGGGGAGAGGTAGGAGAACATGTTTCCTTGGGTGATCGATGGAAGGGTGGCACCATGTTGCTGCAACCTGCTGATAAAACCCAAAAACCCAAAGAGGTTCCGGTGGATATTTTCTTTCATAAAATAGTGATGTTGCGAGATCGCTTGCGTGTAATGGAACAACAGATCAATGCTCATAAAGTATTAACTGACGAAGAGAAAGTAAATATGCAACAATACATCACCCGTATTTACGGCACACTGACCACCTTTAATGTGTTGTTTAAATACAAGGAAGACTGGTTTGTAGGAGAGAAGGGAAGTGGGGAATAAAATCATTTCAATAAGCCGCTGAAAATACCCAGTGACTTTCATCGGGTAAAATTAATACCAGATTATTGTTGTGCATAAACCACTCTACGGTTGTATTTTCCAATTGAGACAGGTCTGGAATTTTTGAACCGCTTGGATTTTTTTTAGCTGCTGATTTTTTCCAGGATTCGATTTGAATTCTTGTTCCCAACAATCTCATGTTTGCTTGAAATATACCGTCGCCATTGAACAATTTTATTTTGTTCTCCGGTATATCTATAAAAATATAAGGTGCGCCCTTCTGATAGTTTTCAGTTTGAATCGATTCATTGCCGGCCTTTACCCAATACCATTTGTTCTGCAAAACCGGATTGGAAAGAAACTGGACGCATCCGATTTCATTTTCTCCATGGGAGCTAATGATCGCACGATAAGTATTTTGCCGACGATGGCTTCCATGATCACAACGATCTTGAAATAGTTTCAACTCAAACTTTTCTCCTTCCAATTGGGAAATGAAACAACGCACTCCCGCACTGTCTTTGTAAATCCCCCGATCAATCCATTGCGCTTCCCCATTCCTCAACAAACGATAACCTTTATCCCAGTCCATCCACAATCTTTCGGATTGGCCATCATTGGTCAATACAACCAACTCATAGCCCGTATTGAGTTGATTCTTATACCAATCCGCATTGGATGCAG
Source organism: Ferruginibacter sp. (assembly GCA_044353025.1). GTDB lineage: Bacteria > Bacteroidota > Bacteroidia > Chitinophagales > Chitinophagaceae > Ferruginibacter. The sequence continues at coordinate 1,457 of JBILCT010000175.1, forward strand.
CGATGGCAAGTTTTTTCTCATTGAGCTTTGGGGTAATTCCACAACCCGATAAAATGCAGGCTGTAACAATAGACAGGAATAAAAGATGTTTCATATGCCCGACAAAATTCCGAGGCATGAGTCAGCTTTCCAAACTTGAATAAAACCGATTTTGTTAAATCGCACGATGGGTATCAAATGCTTCTAGTTCTTTGGATACGGCATTCAAGAAAGTTGATCCCAGTGCTCCATCCACAATGCGGTGATCGTAACTGAGTGAGATATACATCATGTGACGAATCGCAATCATGTCGCCCATCGGTGTTTCAATTACCATTGGACGTTTTTTGATGGCACCAACCGCCATGATAGCTACCTGTGGCTGATTGATAATCGGCGTTCCCATGATGCTTCCGAAGGTTCCAACATTTGTCAAGGTAAAAGTGCCGCCTGCGGTATCATCCGGTTTAAGTTTGTTGTTACGTGCTGCATTGGCCAATCCGTTCACTTGTTTGGTCAATCCAACCAAGTTCAATTGATCTGCATTGCGAATCACCGGTACAATCAGATTTCCGGATGGAAGGGCAGTGGCCATTCCGATGTTAAGGTCTTTTTTAATGATGATGCGATCGCCGTCGATAGAGCTGTTGATCATCGGATATTTCTTGAGGCATTTGGCAATGGCCTCGATGAATATCGGCGTGTAGGTAATTTTCTCTCCCTCACGTTTTTCAAATTCTTTTTTGATACGGTCGCGCCAGTGAACCATGTTGGTCACATCGCATTCCACGAAACTGGTTACATGCGGACTGGTATGTTTGCTGTCGACCATATGCTTGGCAATCATCTTGCGCATGCGGTCCATCTCGATGATTTCCACATTACCAGTGATTGGCATGGAAGCTACAGCAGGTGCGGCAACAGGGGCTTTGGTTTCAACAACTGCCACTGGAGCAGGTGCAGGTGTTGGTGCAGCAAGGGCTTTGCCACGATTAGCCACATAGGCCAATATATCTTTTTTAGTAACTCGTCCATCTTGTCCGCTTCCCGGAATAGCTTCCAATTCCATCATGGATATGCCTTCGCTCTGCGCTATGTTAAGTACCAGGGGAGAGTAGAATCTGGCTCCGCCGGATTGGTTAGAAACAGGTGCAGGTGTGGGGTTGGGTTGATAGGGGATGGCTTCAACCGGTGCGGCCGGAGCGGGAGCGGCTGCTACCGGAGCAGGTGCGGGTGATGCGGAAACGGATGCTGGTCCACCTGTATTGATTCTCGCGATCACTGTGCCAATAGGAACAACATCATTTACATTGAAAAGGATAGCTTCAATTACACCGGCAGCAGTAGAGGGGACCTCACTGTCAACCTTGTCTGTTGCAATTTCCAAAATGGTTTCATCCATGGCTACGATATCGCCTGGTTGCTTATGCCATTTTAAAATGGTGGCTTCCATGATACTCTCTCCTAATTTGGGCATGACAAGATCAACGACTGACATAGGTTTATTTTATTCGGTTCAAAAGTTAGGCAAAGGTAAGGGACAACGTTTTAGTTTGAAAGTTTGTCGGATATAACCTCTCTTAAAAAATTCAAAGCATACATGGCTGTGAGTTCGATATTTTTGGCTCTGTCGAATCGAAAATGATGTTTTCGCGTAAATATTTGTTCTCGGGTGCCAATGGCCATCCAAACAGTTCCCACTGGTTTATCGGGTAAACCGCCGGTTGGACCAAGTATGCCTGAAACAGCAATGGTATAATCGGCCCTGCATCGTGCAAGTAATCCGGAGGCCATTTCCCTAACTACAGGCTCACTTACGGCACCATGTTCCAATAATGTTTCGTGTGAAACGGAAAGCATACCCTCTTTGGCCTCGTAGGAATAGGTAATCATGCTGCCATCATAGTAACTGCTGGCGCCGGGGATTCTACTCAACAAATGTGCGATGTATCCACCTGTACAACTTTCAGCAGTGGCAACAACTTGTTTCTTTCTCAGTAATAATTTCCCCACAATCTCTTCCATCTTTAAATCTTCTGCAACGATTACTTGATCTCCCAAAAACTGCAGTAATGCTTTGAATTGTAATTCGAGTTGTTGTGTATTTTTTCCGGAACGGTCACTCAGTCTTAATCGTACCAATCCATGATTTGGTAAGTAAGCCAAAGAAATATAATCTGGCAGTGCTGCTTCAAAGTTCACCAATTGATCTGCTAAATTGGATTCGCCAACACCAAATGTGACCAGTGTTCGATGCTCGATTGCAGTGGTATTCCATTTTTTCAAAAGCCTG
>JBILCT010000176.1:0-3725 GCA_044353025.1 Ferruginibacter sp.
TCCGTTTCAATGTGTGTTAGAATGTTCTTGCGTTTACCATCAGCATTTTGTTCAAAAACGGATTTCAATTGATATCCACCATTAAAATCAGATGAAGGGTCTCCGTATCTACTCACCGCTTTGGCCTGTAAATGTTTCTGCCCTCTGCTTTCTTTGTTAAAAAGTTGCTGATCTAGTTGTAGCCATAAATAGTCTAACGCATAAGGACTGTTGTTGGTATATCGAATTGTTACAACTCCTAATAGTGTATGATTGACATTGTCTAATGTGCAATCCAATGTGTAATCCGCCTGATTTTGCCAATAAGAGTAAGTCGGTTCACCCTGAGACGATCGTGTTCCGGTGTTTGATTGCACATTCCATTGAGGTGAGAAAGATCGGTGAGGATCATAACCTGACAGAACAGTTCTATCTTGTGCATAAGATTCGCATATCATCAAATTCAAATATCCTACTAGTTGGAGTATTTTCTTCATCATTTCCAGGATTGATATAAGGTCTGTGCTTCTTTTCGAATGCGGGTATCATCCTCTGTTCGAATGTGCATAGAAGTGATTTGTGTAAGTATGTTCAAGGCTTTGGTTTCTTCATCATTTTTATAGTAAGACTTCGCCAGTTCCAAATGATTCAGATTGAAATTCGGCTGAATGGATTTTGCCTTTTCATAACACTGAATCGCTTTGCTAAAACTGGCATCCGGCATACCACCAAAGAATAATTTGATGGCAGCCCTTTCCAACATATTCAAATTACTGACCTCGTAATACCATTTTCCCAACACATGCCAGGCTTTATAATTAGCTGCATTGATTTTAACGGCAGTTTCGGCAGCCTGTTTGATTTCTTTGACCGTAGATACTTTTTCTTTCCCACTTTTGGTTAATGCAATTCTTCCAAGTGCAATGGATAAGGCCAAATGACTTTGATCATTTTGAGGATGGAGCTTTACCATTTGTCGTGCATAAGCCAATGCTGTTTGATAATATCTATTTCTGCTTTCTTCTGAAGCTTCTCGATTTCCAATACGACTAGCCAATTCACTGCATTTATATAATGCTTCAGGGTCAGCAGGTTTTATTTTCTGCGCGGCAACATATTGTTGAAAAGCAATTTTTTCTTTCATCCCAAATTCTGCTTCTTTGGCTGCATTCATGACTGAGTCAAATGACTGCGCTTGCATGATTTTAGAAGTTATGAGAAGGAAAAATAAAAAGATGATTTTAAATAATCTCGTTTTCATAATCATTTTATTCATTGGAATAATTTTTCTCACAGGACACACCTAGTCGACCTTGAAATTGGGCAATCGGTGGCTGTTGTTTGAAAATACTTATTTTAATGTGAATGATATTCGAATTCATTTCAAATATGTCGTCCATCATTTGATGCGCCAGCGTTTCCAACAATGGCGTGGAGATTTTCATTCTTTCCTTCAAGTAAGCATACACCTTGGTATAATCGATTGTTTCATCCATTCGATGAACGGTGCCTGAAGATGTAAATTGAATTTCAAGATTAAGCTCAAACCACTGCCCTATTTTTTTTTCTTCCGGGTATAGTCCATGAAAACCAAAGAAAGAAAGATTTTCAAGATGAATCGTATAAATAGAAGAACTTTTCATCAGTGCAGACCTTTTTCTCCGAGATATCTTTCTGCATCCAAGGCAGCCATACATCCACTACCGGCAGCTGTAACAGCCTGTCGATAATGTTTATCCTGAACATCCCCGGCTGCAAAAACACCCTCCACATTGGTTTTAGACGTTCCCGGCTGAGTCAGAATATATCCAGTCTCATCCATATTCAACCATCCTTTGAAGATATCACTGTTAGGTTGATGCCCGATAGCCACAAAAAAAGCACTGACCGAAATGGTTGTCTTTTCACTGGTTTTGTGATTGATGATTCTAACTGAATCCACTGTTTTGTCACCCAGCACTTCTTCAGTCTCGCTGTTCCAGTAAACCTTGATATTCTCTGTGGCCAAGACACGGTCTTGCATGATTTTACTCGCGCGCATCTGATCTCTTCTCACTATCATGTGTACAGTCGTACACAATTTAGATAAATACAGGGCCTCTTCACATGCCGTATCCCCGGCACCTACAATTGCCACTTCTTTTCCTTTAAAAAAGAATCCATCACACACGGCACAAGCACTTACACCATGGCCATTCAATCGTTGTTCACTTTCTAATCCAAGCCATTTGGCTGAAGCGCCGGTACTAATGATCACACTGTTTGCTTCCATCCATTTTTCCTCATCAATTTGAACTTTGAACGGATGGGCAGAAAAATCTACGGACGTTGCAATTCCATAACGGATATCTGCACCCATACGCGCAGCTTGCTTTTCAAAATGAACCATCATTTCAGGCCCCTGAATGCCATCCGGGTATCCGGGATAGTTTTCTACTTCTGTGGTGATGGTTAGCTGACCGCCCGGTTGAATTCCCTGATATAAAACTGGTTTGAGGTTGGCTCGTGAAGCATAAATAGCGGCTGTGTATCCAGCCGGCCCTGAACCGATGATCAGACAATTGACTTTTTCTACTTGTTCCATATAATTTAAATTATTTAATATTAATTGTGTCGTACCAGGCAGCGTATCCGCAAAATGCGCCCAGCGCACCGTTACTTACATTTCCTATGACTTTATTGGGCTGTGAAAAGGGATTACCCAAAGTTTGTAAAGCAAATTCCCATGTGTTCCAGAATTGATACGTATTTCGGTCGATATTACAAATTTTCAAAACAACGGTATCACCTTTCAAAAAATAATTCTCTTCAAATTTGACCGGATTATTAGGATCATACCCAGGTTCAATTTTAATGGTGTAGGTGGTTCCATCTACCAATTCATCACTAAAAACAGAATTACGTCCGGGAAACAAACGCTCGCTATTTCTTTGAGTAAAATATCTCAGATAATTCCCCAGTCCGCGCGGTTCTGTTACCCTGGCAAATAAATTCCGTGCATTGGTATCAGGTGTAAATGGAATTGGTTTGCTATATAATGAATCAGGATACCAAGTTAATGCAGGAATTCGGGTTTCAGCCGAATAAGATTTTCCATTGACACGAATCGTGAGTTGATAATTTTTGTCGAATTGACCAATGATAGCCGTTCCCAGATTCGCAGAATCGATGCTGTAATAATAAGTATTAACACCTGGAAAAATAGGTTCCGCATATTCTTTCAATCGATGCGTCGTTTGTCCGTCTGTCAGAACAACTTCAGCATCACGTACGAATAAATTGCTGATGGTATTCAGATTCAATGGTTCATAATAACTGATGCTGTTGGTCAGAACAATTCTAGGGGGCTTTCCATTTTCAATCATACCCTCTACCACCAGGGTTTTTCCGGGCTCAATTAAATTGAAGTTGATGTCTTTTTCACAAGACAACAACACAATCCCAATCAACAAAAAAACCATCAATTTCTTCATGGTGCAAATTTACTTGATGGTAATTGATAAAAGTATTTATTTTAATAAAAATGCCCCCGAATTTCGGAGGCATTATGTTTCTCATGGAAAATAATATTATCCCAAATACGCTTTGAGTGTACCGCTGTAACGTGCTTTTTGTAAACGCTTGATCGCTCTTTCTTTAATCTGACGAATACGCTCTTTGGTTAAATCATATTTCTGTCCGATTTGCTCGATGGTAACACCATTTTCACCATCCAATCCGAAGTATGCGTTCACGATTTCAGCTTC
>JBILCT010000177.1:0-3719 GCA_044353025.1 Ferruginibacter sp.
AACCTACCCATGAGGAACCCAGGGCTACTTTTTCTCATGCTGCTGCACACACTCCCACCCTTGTCATCAATGATATGTCTGAGGCCAATGAACTCAGTCTATTTATCCGTGGCGAAAAACCCTGGAATCAATTCAATGATTCGTTTCCAGGCAGAGCCTCTGCAGGATTTGATCCAGAGCGCGATTTGAAAAAAATAGGTGTCGTCAATCAAACCACCATGTTGGCTTCAGACACGCAAGCAATTGCGGATTTCTTGAGAGCTACCATGATAGAAACGTTCAAGCCAAATGAAGATGCAATTTCATCTTTTGTAGCTGATACGCGAGACACGCTTTGTTATGCTACCAACGACAATCAATCAGGTGTTTATGGCATGCTTGATCAACCTGCTGATTTTGCCATCGTAATTGGTGGATACAACAGTAGCAATACTTCTCATCTGGTTGAACTATGCGAACAAAAACTACCTACCTATCATATTGATCATCCTGACCGATTAGAAGCAGACAGAATACATCATTACCATTTTGAAACAAACGAAGAATCATTAACCACTGATTATCTTCCGAAGGATAAAAAACAGACGCATATTTTATTAACGAGCGGAGCAAGCTGTCCGGATGCGCTGGTAGAAGTTGCCATAGAAAAACTGGCAAGTTATTTTGTAGGTGAAATACAATACAAATCAACCATCAACCAAATCCTTCAACGTTAATCTTTCTCGAACACGCTCTAAAGCCCAATTCAATTGCTCCTGCATATTTAGCAAGGTATTGTCTAACAAAATTGCATCTTTGGCTTGGGTTAGTGGACTGATAGCACGCGTAGAATCAATCCGATCACGTTCAGTTAAATTATGACGTACTTCTTCAACAGATACTGAAGGATGTTTGATCTTCATTTCCAAAAATCTACGCTCTATGCGTACTTCCATGCTGGCTGTCATGAATATCTTTAATTCCGCCGAAGGGAATACGGTAGTTCCGATATCGCGACCATCCATAACAATTCCCTTTTGCGTTCCCATTTTTTGTTGCTGTGCTACGGCAAATTTCCTTATGGTTGACAATGTTGAAACCTGACTAACCTGATTGGCAACGGATAATTCTCTGATTTCGGTTTCAACATTTTCCCCGTTTAAATGAATCTCCGCTTGTTGTGTTGCTGGATTGATTAAAAAACTGAGATGTATTTGATCTAAAGTTTCACTTACTTTTTGTTCATTCTCCAAGTCAATTTGATGGCGTTGAAAAAATAGAGTCACCGCGCGATACATGGCACCGCTGTCAATATAAACATACCCCAATGATTGGGCCAATTGCCTGGCCAAGGTACTTTTTCCGCAGGAAGACCACCCATCGATGGCGACGATTATTTGTTTCATCCAGGGCTGCAAATTACTTTAAAGTTCAACATTGTTATCGCACTATAAAAAAAACCCGGTTTGAATTTCAAACCGGGAAGATATTTGATATTGATATTTCGTTAAGAAGCAGACTTTCGTTCTCTTTTCTTGGGCTCTTCTTTGATTCGGAAGGTAATTTTTCCTTTTTCTTTGTCTAATTCGGCTAGTACCGTGTCACCGGCTTTGATAGTAGTATTGAGTATTTCCTCCGCCAGCGGATCTTCCAGAAATTTCTGAATGGCCCGGTGAAGCGGACGAGCACCAAATTGACTATCGTATCCTTTTTCAGCGATAAAATCTTTGGCTTCACTACTTAATTCAAGATTGAACCCTAGATTACTGAGGCGTTTCATCACGCCCGCCATGAGGATATCGATAATTTGGAAAATATTATCCTTGTTCAGCGAATTGAAAATAATCACATCGTCAATCCGATTTAGAAATTCCGGACTAAATGTACGTTTCAAAGCTTTTTCAATGATAGCTTTGTTATTTTCATCAATGTTTTCCTGACGGGAAGCCGTGGCAAAACCAACCCCATCTCCAAAATCTTTCAATTGACGTACGCCAATATTGGAAGTCATGATGATCATGGTATTTTTAAAATCCACTTTCCTTCCAAGGCCATCAGTGAGTTGTCCATCATCCAATACTTGTAAAAGAATATTATAAATATCCGGATGTGCCTTTTCAATTTCATCGAGTAAAATCACACTATAAGGCTTACGACGAACGCGTTCTGTAAGTTGCCCTCCTTCTTCGTAACCAACGTATCCGGGAGGAGCACCGATTAATCTGCTGACGGTGAATTTCTCCATGTATTCACTCATGTCAATACGTATCAACGCGTCTTCGCTGTCGAACATGTGTTTTGCCAAGGATCGGGCCAATTCCGTTTTACCCACACCGGTTGGTCCGAGGAAAATGAAAGTTCCAATCGGCTTTTTCGGGTCTTTTAACCCGATTCTATTACGCTGTATCGCTTTCACCACTTTGATGATCGCCTCATCTTGTCCGATTACTGCTCCTTGTAAGTCGTCAGACATCCTACGTAACTTTTCTGTTTCGGCCTGAACCATTCTTTTAACAGGAATACCGGTCATCATAGACACCACTTCTGCGATATCTTCCTCTTCAATGGGATAACGTTTGTTCTTGCTGTCTTCTTCCCAATCAAACTTTGCTTTTTCAAGATCTTCCTGCAGTCTTTTTTCAGTATCTCTTAAAGCGGCTGCCTCTTCAAAGTTCTGACTTTTGACCACTTTGTTTTTCTGGAGTTTGATGTCCTCAATCTTTTTCTCAAGCTCCAGTATATTCTCCGGTACGTTTATGTTTTTGATGTGTTTGCGTGCGCCAACTTCATCGAGAACATCAATGGCTTTATCCGGAAGCAACTTGTCTGTCATGTATCTGTCACTCATTTTCACACAAGCTTCTATAGCATCTTGACTATAACTGACATTATGGTAATCTTCGTATTTATTCTTGATGTTATTAAGAATTTCTATAGCCTCTTCAACAGATGGTTGCTCAATAATGACTTTCTGAAATCGTCTGTCCAATGCACCATCTTTTTCGATGTGCATGCGATATTCATCAAGCGTGGAAGCACCAATACATTGCAGTTCTCCGCGAGCCAAAGCGGGTTTGAATATGTTGGATGCATCCAAAGATCCACTGGCCCCGCCGGCACCTACAATGGTATGTATTTCATCAATGAATAAAATGACGTCCCTGTTTTTTTCCAATTCATTCATGATCGCTTTCATGCGCTCTTCAAATTGACCACGATATTTGGTTCCGGCAACAAGTGCTGCCAAGTCCAAACTAACCACTCGTTTATCGAACAAAACACGTGAAACTTTCCGCTGTACAATACGCAGCGCAAGTCCTTCAACAATAGCTGTTTTACCAACCCCGGGTTCGCCAATCAGAATCGGATTGTTCTTTTTTCTTCTCGAAAGAATTTGAGATACGCGTTCTATTTCAACTTCGCGACCGACGATGGGATCTAAATTGCCATTTTCTGCGAGTCGAGTGATATCCCGACCAAAATTATCGAGTACCGGTGTTTTTGATTTGGATGATCCACCGGAACCTGCGCCAGCTTTGGATCCACGAGGTGGCTGACCATATTGACGACGCTCTTCATCCGCATCATCTTCCTCATTAAATTCGACTTTGGGAGGTGGATTTATCGCAAAGCCTAAATCACTCTTGAATGCATCATAATCAACATTGAATTGATTCAGAATTTGGGTAGCAATGTTATCCTTGTTCTTCAAGATAGAAAGCATGAGATGTTCTGTTTAT
>JBILCT010000012.1:0-12577 GCA_044353025.1 Ferruginibacter sp.
TGGAGTATTCTGTCCAAATCCGGGCGGAGCTTTCTATGCCATCGCACGTCTTCCCATCGACGATGCAGACCAATTCTGTCAATGGATCCTGGAGTCTTTCCAACATAACAATGCAACGGTAATGATGGCCCCTGCCACCGGATTTTATGCAACCGCCGGACTTGGAAAGCAGGAAGTGAGACTTGCTTATGTTCTAAACGAAACGGCAATCAATGAGGCCATGGACTGCTTGGCAGAAGCATTGAAAGTTTATCCGGGCAGAATAAGCTAAATGTTATTTTACGCCTGGCGGACAATGTTTGCGAAGAAAATCTCCATACAATCTATATAAATGATCGATGGTTCCAACGCCTCCGGACATGCCATGCGATCGATTGGGATATGACATCAACTGAAATTGTTTACCATGCCTTACGAGCTCATTGATCAAGGCCTCCGTGTTGCTGTAGTGAACGTTATCATCTCCTGTCCCATGTACCAATAAAAGATTTCCTGTTAAACCGGAAGCATGCGTAATGGCTGAACCTTTGATATACGCATCCAAGTTTTCTTGCGGCAAGCCCATGTATCTTTCGGTATAAATATTATCGTAATAACGCAGATCTGTAACAGGTGCAATTGCAATGCCGGTTTGAAAAATTTCAGGAAACTGAAACATCAGATGTAAGGCGGAAGATCCACCACCGCTCCATCCCCAAACCGCTACCCGATTCGTATCCATGTAAGGCAATTTCAATAATTCCTTAATACCCATGGCCATATCCCGAATATTGATTTGACCATTTCTTCGGTAAATTGATTTACGCCATGGCGCTCCTTTGAGCGATGGCGTTCCGCGACTATCAATAGCTACCTGTATGTAACGCTCCGCACTTAATTTACCATCATAAAGATAATTTTCGTGTTTACCATATTGATCATCAATCGTTGATCCTCCTGGTTCACCATACACATAAACCACTACAGGATATTTCCAGGATGGATTAAAGTCTTCAGGCAAACGAATCCAAGCATCCATTACCACCTTGTCTATGGTTTCTACCTGAACATATTGCACATTCATTTCCTCATCTTTTTTCATCAACTTAGCAATAGATTGGGAGGAATTTACAGGAACATGATTAGGGAGCATCACCCATTCTTTAGTCCGCCGGGTGTTGTGATTGCTAAACGCATGTTTAGCAAATTTCGCGTTCGGAGCAATATCATATTCATGATAGCCGGAAAATACAGTATCTGTTACCAATTCAAGATTATTCTCTGTCGCTGATTTAGATGCACTTATATTCCATTTTACTCGACCTAGATATAATTGCCCTACTCTGTAAGGTGAAGCCGTGAAATAAACATACTGATTGGCTTCATCCAATACCTTGATTTCGCCTATATCAAAATTTCCTCTGGTGAGCAAAGTAGTATTTTTTCCGTCTCTGCTGATTTTATAAATATGTCTCCAACCATCTTTTTCCGAGACCCATAAAAAATCCTGTCCCTGATTAATCCAATGCCATCCAATCGGGTTATCCGTATTCAAATCAACCCATGCATCGTCGCGCTCAGCCCAGAAAGTGCGTGTTTCACCATTAAGTGTGTTGGCATACATCAATTTACTTTCCTGTTGTTTACGATCCAATTGCTGTATGATTAATTCATTGGGAGCACTCCACTCCATCCGTGTAAGATAATGTTGACGAGGATCCCCATCAATATTCATCCATCTGATAAATCCATTGGATAGCAAAACCACTCCGATCCTGGCGGAAGAAGGATCTTCTCCTGCTTTGGGATACTCTACCGGTAATACACGGGAATACACTGAATCAGTCGTATTCAACATGTAATAATCTCTGATCCTCGTAGCGTCAATCTGCCAAAATGCGATGGCTTTGCCATCCGGAGACCAACGAAATCCATCTCTGCATCCAAACTCTTCCTCATAAGCCCAATCAAATGTTCCATTTATTTTTTTTCGTGTGCCATCCACCGTTAGTTGTCGTATAGCATTCGTAGATATATTTTCTACATATAAATTATAGCCACTTACATAAGCGATCGATTGACCGTCCGGAGAAAACTTGGCAAACATCAAGGATTGAGCCGGAAGTTGCTTGCCAATTTGAATGAGTTTTTTTTGTTTAAGATCAAAAATCCAGTAATCACCTTTGGTGTTTTTTCGCCATACAGTAACCGTGTTTACAAACATAAGCAACTTGGTTCTGTCTGAACTCCATGAAATTTCATCCGGCGATAAAAGCTCAGATTTCTCAGACTGAATAAACCCAGAAATATCTAATATCACTTTTTCTGTTCCTTTTACCGGATCATATTGCATTAGTTTTCCCTCCTCGTATTCATGATATCCAATTCCATCCGGTGACCAGCACCAGGGAACAGGCTGTGCAAACAATGATGTATTGAACAAAAAAAGTATAAATAAACAAGAGAAAGACAGTTTCAATGATTTCATAATATTGTGATGATATAATCATAAATGTACAAAAACCTATCCGTTCGGAATTGGGTAGTAACTTTGAAATCATGAAGATTGAAACTGAAAAAATCAGGGTTGATAAATACTTATGGTCTATACGTATGTTCAAAACCCGAGCTTTGGCCACCAAAGGGTGCGAAGACGGGAAAGTAAAGTTGGGCGGTTTGGCGATCAAAGCATCACGCGCAGTAAAATTGGGAGATGAATATGAAATCAGAACCTCCGATCGTAAATGGACAATCCGAGCAACTGCTTTGCTCGACCATCGAGTTGCTTTTTCAGAGGCTATCAAGCATTATGAAGATCTAACTCCTCCGGAAGAAAAAGAGAGACAGCAAATGATTGCCGCTGTTTTTCATACCGGAAAAAGATTGAGTAAGCAAGGCAGACCAACCAAAAAAAACAAGCGAGACCTCGACGAATTCATGGATCAATCAAATCCTTAAATCATGCTAAATATAGATATCATCAGTGTTGTACCGGACTTGTTAACCGGTCCTTTTTCTCACTCGATCCTCAAGCGGGCAAAAGATAGAGGACATCTGAACGTAACCGTTCACAATCTGAGAGATTACACAAACTATGCGAGAGCTCAAGTGGATGACTACCCATTTGGCGGAGGAGCAGGAATGGTGTTGATGATAGAGCCCTTGACAAACGCACTGGAAGCATTACAACGAGAACGCATATACGATGACATTATTTTTCTAACGCCGGATGGAGAAACGTTCAAACAATCCATGGCCAATCAGTGGTCGATGAAGCAGAATCTTTTGATGATTTGTGGTCATTATAAAGGTATAGATCAAAGATTTCGAGATCATTTTGTTACACGTGAAATTTCAATCGGCGATTATGTGTTGAGTGGCGGAGAACTTGCAGCAGCAGTGCTAACCGATGCCATCGGCAGATTGATTCCTGGTGTATTGAATGATGAAACCTCTGCATTGAGTGACTCATTTCAGGATAACTTACTGGCACCACCGGTTTATACCAGGCCAGAAACTTTTAGAGGATGGCAGGTGCCGGAAGTATTGATGAGCGGGAATCATCAAAAAATCGAAGACTGGCGGCATGAACAATCTCTTATACGTACAACTACACGCAGACCGGATTTACTTGACCCCAACAGCTAAACACAAAACTTATGTTTTCATTTAACGGAAACCTGGTAGATATTTTTAATCGTGAGATCTATCATGCTGACGTAACTGTCATCGATGGGAGGATCGATAAGATTGTTAAGTTAGGCGATTTGAAATTCGGTTCACCATTTATCATGCCGGGTTTCATTGACAGTCATGTACACATTGAAAGCTCCATGCTGCCACCCAGTGAATTTGCAAGATTAGCAGTCGTTCACGGAACAGTAGGTTCCATCAGCGACCCACATGAAATTGCAAATGTTTGTGGCATGGATGGCATTTTATTCATGTTAAAGGATGCCCAAAAAGTTTCCTTCAAATGCTGTTTTGGCGCGCCCAGCTGTGTTCCCGCCACCAGTTTTGAAACTGCGGGAGCTGAAATCACCTTAGAAGACGTTGAAACATTATTGAACAGATCAGACATCTATTATTTGAGCGAAATGATGAATTTTCCAGGGGTGATTCATCGAGATTCAAGGATAATGGAAAAAATAGATATTGCCCATAAAATTGGAAAGCCGGTCGACGGACATGCTCCTGGGCTCCGAGGCGAAGCTGCAAAACAATATATACGTGCAGGTATAGATACGGATCATGAATGTTTTGAATTGGAAGAAGCGCAAGAGAAATTAAGCTTGGGTATGAAGATTTTAATCCGAGAAGGAAGTGCCGCAAAAAACTTCGACACCCTGATTCCACTGATGAAAACCCATGCGAAAGATCTTATGTTTTGTAGTGACGACAAGCATCCGGACAGTCTGCTGGAAGGCCATATCAATCAACTTTGTGCCAGAGCTATTGCAGCAGGAATGGAATTATTTGATGTGCTGTATGCAGCTTGCGTGCATCCTGTTTTACATTATCGAATGCCGGTTGGCCTGTTAAGAAATGGAGATCCTGCCGATTTTATTTTAGTGGAAAATCTAGATAGTTTTAAAGTACTCAAAACATACATCAATGGAGTACTATTAGCAGAAAATGGCAAGTCGAAAATTTCACATGTTAAAACTGAGCACATCAATCAATTTAACATTGGACCTCAAAGTGTTGAAGATTTTATTTTTCATGCATCAACTGCTGAAGACCTTTCAATTATTGAAGCTTGGGACGGCCAACTGATTACAGGTCACGGTAAAGCATACCCGAAAGTTGTTGATGGAAAATTTGAGTCGGATACGGACAATGATCTTTTGAAGATTGCTGTAATCAATCGTTATCATAAGGCTCCCATATCAATAGCTTTCATCAAAAACTTCGGATTAAAACAAGGAGCGATCGCTTCCACGGTGGCACACGACAGTCATAATTTAGTTGTTGTGGGCACCAACGATGAATGCATGTGCAGGGTGGCTAATGGATTGATTGAAGTCAAAGGTGGACTGGCGGCTACAGATGGAGAAACGGATTTAATGATACCCTTACCCATTGCAGGTCTGATGAGTGATCAGGATGGGTTTGAAATAGCAAAAAAATATACCGAATTAGACCATTGGGTAAAATTTCATTTGGGAAGCACCTTGAAGTCGCCTTTCATGACGCTATCTTTTATGGCATTGTTGGTAATTCCAAAACTCAAACTCAGTGATAAAGGATTATTTGATGGAGAAAGATTTGATTTTGTTTAAACAGAAACACAGATGAATATGATGACAATGACAGTCGTCTTATGTTTCAATTTTAAAAAATGAGTGGAATTTTTCAAGCTACAACCTCATGATTTTTTATTAATTTTAGCAGCTTAATTTCCTAAGCGTCAACATACTTTTTTGCTACAAGAAGAGAGTACAAGGAAATTAACATTGAACAACAACCATTGATAAATGAAAGAAAAATTACATAACCTAAGCGAGCAGCATTCGCTAATCAGTAACTGGATCAGTGAACTGAGGAATATTCATATTCAACAAGACAGAATGAGATTCAGAAGAAATCTGGAGCGGATTGGAGAAGTTATCGGATATGAAATCAGTAAAACCTTACCTGCTGAAACACAAGAGATACATACTCCATTAGGCAAACATCTTTCTAAAACGCTCAGTGCTCAACCAGTTCTAGCTACCATCTTGAGAGCCGGGCTTCCACTACATCAAGGATTGTTAAACTATTTTGACAGAGCAGATAACGCTTTTTTGGCAGCCTATCGCAAACACACAGATGAGATTCATTTTGAAATTGAATTGGAATATCTGAGTTGCCCTGATTTAAATGGACGTACCATCATTCTCTGCGACCCCATGTTGGCAACGGGAGCATCTTTAGTGAAGTGTTGGGAGCAGATGCAATCAGCAGGGAAAGCCAATAAGTTGCACATTGTATGCGCGATTGCAAGTATGCCAGGCGTTGATTATGTACAGAAACACATTCCGGAAGCTGAAATATGGTGTGGCGATATCGATCCTGAACTGACTGATAAAGGGTACATTCACCCAGGTTTAGGTGATGCCGGAGATTTAGCATTTGGTCAAAAAGCACAGCATTAATCCCTTTTTCTGAAAAAAACAATGGCTTTTTCCTATCTTTAACTGACTAATTAGATTATGAAAAAAATCACTACCCTGATTGCCGGAATCCTACTTTGTAGCGCTGTAAAAGCGCAGGATCCTCACTTTTCTCAATTCTTTGCATCTCCACTCACTTTAAATCCTGCACTTACAGGAAAATTCGACGGAATGTGGAGATTGACCGCCAATCATCGCAATCAATGGTTAGCCATCGACAGAGCTTTCGTAACTACAAGTTTCTCTTTTGATATGCCTATCTTGAAAAATTCAATTCCTGAAGGAGATGTATTTGGAATTGGCGTTTCCGGATTAAATGACGCAAGCTCAAGTGGAATTCTTAATCAGAACTATCTTTCGCTCTCAACCTCTTACCACCGAGCACTCGATGAAAATCGTTTCAATACCATCGGCGTAGGGTTTCAGGGAACTTATTCCTCAGTTAATTTGAAAACTGAAAAATTGTTTTTCGAAGACCAACTGGGTGCGAATGGCTGGACAGGAGTATCTCAAGAAAACATCGGAAACAATGCGATTATAGCGAATGTAAAACCATACTTTGATTTTAATGCAGGGGTTTTGTTTTCCGGTTCAACGAATGGGGTAAACAACTATTACGCCGGCATTTCATTGTATCACATCAACAGACCTTCCGTTCAACTGCGTGAGCGCGATGCCTGGAAACTCACTAACAGATTAACATTCCAAGCGGGCGGCTCATTTAGTCTCTCTGATAATATTGGACTCAATGTATCTGCAATACATCAGGTTCAAAACAAAGCAAGTGAAACCATATTAGGAGGCAACCTTTCATTCTATGCAGGTGGTTCAGAAGATCGTCCAACCAACCTATATGCAGGTAGTTGGTACAGATTAAATGATGCAATCATACCTTTCATCGGTCTTGAATTTGGAAGTACCAGATTAGGTATTTCCAGAGATATCACTGTAAGCAATCTGAAAGATGCCGTGAATCAAGGGAATGCGCCATTCCAGGACGGTTTTGAATTCTCTATCATTTTTGTAAAACAACCGGAACAGTCTAAGGGCATTCCATGTCCTCGTTATTGATTTCCCATCACCCTCAAAGGGATATGTTTCACGCTGAAAAAAGCTTATGCTGAAGGAAATCATTCTTGCGATTCAATCCTATTTCGAGGCTCACCGTTTCATTTTGAAATACCGACTTTGGAAGTGGATTCTCGTACCAGGATTAATTTATTCATTGCTTTTTATTACCGGATTCTATTTCTTTTGGAACTCCAGCAACGAAGCTATTGATTGGCTTTTACGTCAAACAGGAGTTGGTACTTATTTAATTCGCTTACAGGAAAGTTGGCTTCACTTCTTCTTCCTGATTGGTGAAATATTTATCCACCTTCTGCTCCTTGTTGGTTATTTCTCAATGTTCAAATATTTTTTTTTAATCATAGGCGCTCCCCTGTTTGCTTTTCTCAGCGAAAAAACTGCATGCATATTACAGGGAACAGAATTCAAGTTTGATGCAAAACAATGGTTCAGTGATGCTATTAGAGGTATGTTGTTAGCTTTTAGAAACATGCGTTGGCAATTACTGTATATGCTGGCATTAATACTAATCTCTTTGGTTCCAATAGTGGGTTGGGTTACACCACTGGTAGTATTATTTATCGATAGCTATTATATGGGATTTTCAATGCTTGATTACACCTGCGAGCGCAACCAATTGAATGTTGAAGCCAGTATTCAACTCATCAGTCACCATAAAGGATTAGCCATTGGTAATGGCCTAGTGTTTTATTTGATTCACATGATACCTTTAATCGGCTGGGTCGTTGCACCTACCTACGCAGTGGTGGCTGCAACCATGAGTTTACACAAAACCGAAAGCCGATAAGCTACATCGCTTCATATGTCAAAAGCCACTGTTTATCTTATTCCCAGTTTTTTATCAGAAAATACAACCAGTACTATCCCGGATTATGTAATGGATGCTGTTCGAAATTCAACAGTGATTTTTGCAGAAAACCAGCGAACTACCAGAAGATTCTTAAAGGCAATGGATCCCTCCATCCATATCGATGCTTTTCAGTGGTACACGATTCAACATGAAACATCAGACCATATCACTGAGTTTCGAAAATGTATTCAAGAAGGACATGTCATATCAATCGTCAGTGAAGCCGGATGCCCCGGCATTGCAGATCCCGGGCAAGAACTCGTTGCCATAGCGCAAGAAATGCATATCCGAGTATTACCGCTTGTTGGACCTAATTCTATATTGCTTTCTTTGATGGGAAGTGGATTAAATGGACAACATTTTGAGTTCGTAGGGTACCTACCGGTAAAGACAAATGAGAGAGAAAAGAAAATTAAAGAGATTGATATCAAGATTCAAAAAACAGGTGCTACCGTTATTTTTATTGAAACGCCTTACCGGAATAACAGTATGATGGAAAGCATCCTCCAATCTGCACACCCTAATACCCGACTTTGTGTAGCTGTTGACCTAACAGGAACTCACCAATCGATACAAACAAAATCGATACAAGAATGGAAAAAAAACAAACTTGAAATTCCAAAAATGCCTGTGATTTTTTTAATGGGAAAATGAATCCATAACTTTTTTCACATAATTGTGTTTACATTGTAATTCGAAAAATTTTCATCCATCACATGAACATTGCCATTGTATGTTATCCAACGTTCGGAGGAAGCGGAGTGCTCGCGACGGAATTAGGTAAAGTATTGGCCGATAAAGGCAATAATATCCATTTTATCACATATCAACAACCCGTAAGACTCAGCGGTTTTCATGCCAATATCTTCTATCATGAAGTTCGTGTTCCGACCTACCCACTATTTGATTTTCCTCCCTACGAAACAGCATTAGCAAGTACAATGGTGGATATCATTCAGAATCATCAGATTGATGTTTTACATGTGCATTATGCAATTCCTCATGCTGCTGCTGCTTATATGGCAAAGCAGATCTTAATCAAACAAGGGGTATCAATTCCGGTTATTACCACCCTTCATGGAACCGATATCACTTTAGTTGGAAAAGACAAAACGTATTCACCGGTGGTTCAATTTTCAATGGAGGAAAGTGATATATTGACAGCGGTTTCAGAGAATTTAAAATCAGAAACCTATTTGAATTTCAACATAAATAAACCCATTGAAGTCATTCATAATTTTGTTGATGTTGAGCGGTTCAACCGAAGACCGATTGATGCATTCAAACGAATGGTTGCACCACAAGGAGAAAAAATTTTGGTGCATGCTTCTAACTTCAGAAAAGTAAAAAGAATCAAAGATGTAATTGATGTACACTTTTTAATCAATGAAAAAATCCCTACCAAACTCTTATTGATTGGCGACGGACCCGAACGTCCTGAGCTGGAAGCTTACTCGAGATCACGAGATGAAAACCACCACATCAAGTTCATGGGAAAACAAGAGCAAATGGAAGACATACTGCCAATTGCTGATTTATTTTTACTAACCAGTGAATACGAAAGTTTTGGTCTCGCTGCATTAGAAGCGATGGCTGCCAGCGTGCCTGTCATATCAACCAATGCAGGAGGTTTGCCTGAGATTAACATTGATGGTGTAACCGGATACATGAGCAACGTGGGTGATATTCAGGACATGTGCAATAATGCACTTAAAATACTCGCTGATGACCAAACGCATCTCCAATTCCGTAGACAAGCTTTAGCACAAGCCAAACAATTCAGTATCCAGGAGATTGTACCTCGTTACGAAAGTTTGTATTCATCCATCACTCAGAAGTAAAAATCAACGTCTTCTCAACCAACGTTCAGGGTCGTAATAACTGGATTCATTTTGTATGTAAAAATCGATGGCTCCTACACCATCAAAATTTTCAGCGACTTTTCCAATAACCTGGCCGGTTTTCACTGATTGTCCTTTTTGAACAGTTACGTTTTTCAGGTTACTGTATACCGTGAAATATTTACCATGCTGGATGATTACAACGGTCATGTCTTCAATGGACCTCACCTCTGTAACCTTGCCATCAAAAACAGATTTTACAGAGGTTCCCACATCGGCAGAAACCGTAATTGAGCTCACATTCATCACTGTACCACTAGGCAAAGTATTTGAACCGTAATGCATCAAAACTACGCCCCGATCCAATGGCCATGGCAGTGTTCCGCGGTTTTGTTCAAAGCTGGCATTCAAGGCCATATTTTCATCATTCAATAATATACTCTGTTTTTTTTCTGCGACCGGTTTAGTTTTTGTCGGCTTTGAAGGAGTATTGTCTGTTACCGGAGGTGTATTTGTGTTGGACTGCTTTTTCTTCTCTGCTTCTTTACGCTTTTTTTCCTCGGCGATGGCTTTTTCTCTGGCCTCTTTGATTGCACGATTAATCGCTTCAGCAATCGCAGTCTCCACTTTTTTCATTTGCTTTTGCTTGGCAGTAATTTGTTTATTGAGTTGATTCCCTTGCTTTTTTAATTCTGCCAATACACGATCCTTCTCTTTTTGCTCCTGTGCCAAAGTTGCCATCTCCTTATTCTGTGTAACTAACACATCATTTTTCTGTGCACGAGCTCCATTCAATTCGTCTATCTTTTTTTTACGCAGTGCCTGCGTACGTGCGATATTCTGCCCTTGCATCTGACGATAGTTTCTATAACTACGCAGGTAAGACATGCGTTTGAGTGCATCATTAAAATTGGAAGCTGAAAAAATGAAATTTAAAAAATCATACCTGCTTCTGTTTTTGTAAGCATACACCATACTTTTTGCATACTCTTGCTTTAACGTATCCAATAATCTATCGTAACGTTTTACATCCTTGGAAATTTGAAACATGTTATTACTCAATACCGATAAATCTCGATTGATATTGTCAATGACTCTGTCTTGCAGATTAACCTTTTTTGAAATAAGCTGATACTGCAACAAGTTTTCCTTTGTTTGTTGACGATTGGCATTTAATTGCTTTTCAGTCTCTTCAATTTCTTTTTTTAGTTGTTGGCGCTGCTTTTCCAACTCTTCCCTTGTTTTTGGTTGAGCAAAAGCGTAAAAAGCGCCAATCAATAGCAAACAAGAAAGTAAAATTCTTTTTTTCATTGCAGGATTTTTCCGGACAAACAAAAATACAACCACACAGCGAATAAGATAGTTGTAATTATCAGCAATTAAAGATTATTTCCGAACATAATTCTTAGGAATGTTGAAAACAATTGGCAATGGTTTGTTAAACTCTGTTTGCTTGAAAGCAAATCGGATGTCAAGCTTATTTTTTTCTGAGACAGTAATTTGACGCTCAGTTGCGAAATTCAAGTTGCATATTGGGGTGTATTGAGCATAGGTAATATCTGCAGTTCGGCTTCTTGTTAAATCCAGGTCATCCAGTTTGCTATGTGTGATTTGCGCTGGCTCTCCTGAAAGTGTGATTAAATGTTTAAAAGGGGGGCATAGTGTTGAGAGTAAAAGATTTTGATCGAGTTTGCGAAATGATTGAATGCTATCACCGGTAAAAATCGGATTCCCCAAAATAAAATCTTGCAGTGTTTTAAAATCAAATGGAATTTGAGTAATCTCTTGTAAATAATCCAGCGATCGATGCTGTACTTCCTTTTCCTGTTTGTTGATCAGAATAACTGAATCCGGTTTGATGAGTACCCTGAACACTTCTACACTAAGAATAGTGGCAGATAATGAAAGCCAAATAGCTGAGTCTTTGACCATTTTAATGACAGCGGTTATATCCTGATTTTTTCCGTTAGCGCCATAAGATTCAATTTTTATTTTGGATTGAAACGTTGTAAAATCAATTTTTCGATCACTGAATCCTTGATAAAGTTCATAAAGATGCTGGATGGAATCGGCTTTTGCTTTCCGCGTTATTTCTTCTTCCGGATTGATTTTAGGCTGAATAACTTTATTGATTTGCTTAGTGGTTCTGCATGAAAGAAGACAACCACATATAAGCAGCAAAAAGAAAATCTGATTTTTCATGCGTAGGTTTATTTTTAAACTCATTGTTTTCTTTCAATCAAAAATGGAATGAAAACAATGATGGAGGTACATTTAAAATTTGCGTTTATTGTTTACCGGTATGACCAAATCCGCCGGTTCCACGATCAGATTCATTCAAATGATCCCGAAGCTCCCAGTTGATTTGGGGGACTTCACACAAAACGATTTGAGCAATTCGATCACCGGATTGAATGGTTTGTGGTTCTTTACCCAGATTGATTAAAATCACGCCAATTTCACCCCTGTAATCTGAGTCTATCGTTCCTGGTGTATTCAAACAAGTGATACCTTGTTTGATGGCCAAGCCACTTCTCGGACGCACTTGCAATTCATAACCCACAGGGATCTCAACAAATAACCCAGTGGGGATGATTGTTCTTTCACCCGGGGTCAAAGTAATTGGTTCGTCAAGATGCGCGCGGATATCCATTCCGGAAGCA
>JBILCT010000180.1:0-3705 GCA_044353025.1 Ferruginibacter sp.
CAGTTCATTGGCATGCTTTCTTTGATACGCGAAAAATTAAAAGCACTCAATGTGCCATTTGAATATTTTGATGGAAGCACCTCTGCAACAGAACGTGAACGAGCCATTCAGAATTTTCAGAACAACGATGATTGTAGAGTCTTCTTGATATCTCTGAAAGCAGGTGGAGTGGGTTTGAATCTCACTGCTGCTGATTATGTATACATCGTTGATCCGTGGTGGAACCCCGCGGTTGAGCAACAAGCCATTGATCGTACGCATCGTATCGGTCAAACCAAAAACATTTTTGCTTATCGCATGATTTGCGTGGATAGCATTGAAGATAAAATTCTGCAATTACAGGAAAAGAAAAGAGCGTTGGCTAAAGAACTGATTTCCGATGAGTCGAGTTTTGTAAAGGCGCTTACGCGTGCAGATGTGGAATACTTGTTTAGTTGATAAATACTATTCAACGAAAAAACGCAATCATTTTTTTGTAATTGCGCTGCAATAGAAAAGAGAAATATTTTAATCGATGAGCCGGCTTGTTTTCCAAAGTTGAAGAAATTCTGCCACTCAGACTTCCTTGTGTTGCGACTGCTGATTTGGTCCAATAAATTTTCAGAACACCGTCATTCACACAATGGTTATGAAACCAGTCAATGGGAAGAAAACAACTTTCTTGCTCTACTTTTTTTAAAATAGCAACAGCACCTTCGCGGTCGATCAGGTAAGCCCCTGCCATACGGCCTTTCGGCTTTTCATATAATCGGTATTCTTTTTTTATTAGGCTTCGTTCTACAAAGGTCAAACTAGAGTCCTCTAAACTTATCAGTGCAGTATTGATTTTCCGGTTTTTGATTTCAATCAGAAGTTGATCTAATTCTTCATTGAAATTGTCATTCAGAAAAACGTCATCTTCTAAAACCATTGCCCACTCATAATCTCCGGCTAATAAATATTGATACGCCAACAAGTGTTTGTATGAACAGGACATTGCATTCGTAACAGGCGTTTGTCCTTTGAAATAACGATCAATGATTTCATCATTTAATTGATGCTTGTCTCCTTCCAACACGAAGCTAGATTGTACATTTTTTCCCTCAAGCATTTTGAGCATATGTGCTTTCCGCTCAAGATAATGGGTAGCATGAATGACAAATGCAGGAATCATGTTATTGATCAGTTGTTTTTCTCAAAGATCGGTCCAGGTAAAATGTCCCAAAAGGAACAATGGATAACAGACATGCATACACGAACCAGCTGAAATTTTTGTTCAGTTTTCCATAGACTTCAAATGCCAGCGCAATAAATGCGACAAACAATACGCCGTGCGCCATTCCTAATATTTTGACAGCAGCGGGGTCTCCCCATATATACTTCAATGGCATGGCAACACCCAAAAGCAATAGAAAAGAAATTCCTTCAGCAAGTGCTACCCATCTAAATAATTTGATCGTATTCATCATCAGTATTAATAGTCAATAACCTGTTCAATCATTTCAGGCATTTCGCGCCATTCATATTGTTGACTGCGAAGTTGTGGTTCAAAGCCGGCTTCCAAGATTGCTTCCTGGATTGTTTTACTGGTAAAACGATGTGGAGCTCCGGCTGCGCTGACTACATTTTCTTCAATCATGATACTTCCGAAATCGTTCGCGCCTGCTTGTAAACAAATTTGAGCCACTTGTTTACCTACCGTCAACCAGCTTGCTTGAATGTTGATGACATTTGGCAACATGATTCTACTCATGGCAATCATGCGTATATATTCTTCAGAAGTTGTTAGGTTTTTTACACCTCGAATTCTTGCGAGGAGTGTATCTACATCCTGAAATGTCCATGGTATAAAAGCCAGGAAGCCTTTGGCTGATTCAGGTTTACGTGATTGTACTTCCCGAATACGAACCAGATGTTCAAATCGCTCTTCCAGCGTTTCCACATGACCAAACATCATCGTAGCCGAGGTAGTGATATTTAATTTGTGGCATTCATGCATAATGTCCAACCATTCTTGTGCACCACATTTTCCTTTGCTGATTAATCTGCGCACGCGATCTGTCAGTATTTCCGCGCCGGCACCCGGCAAGCTATCCATACCGGCCGCTTTCAAAGCTTTGAGTACTTCGTGGTGCGTACTTTTTTCCAGCTTGGTGATATGTGCAATTTCAGGTGGGCCAAGCGTATGCAGCTTAATATTTGGATAGAGCGTTTTTAATTGTTTGAAAAGATCCACATAAAAAGACAATCCAAGTTCTGGGTGATGTCCGCCTTGTAACAACAACTGATCACCACCATATCGTATGGTCTCTTCAATTTTTTGTTTGTAAGTATCAATATCTGTTATGTAAGCCTCTGCATGACCTGGAATTCTGTAGAAATTGCAAAATTTACAATTGGCAACACAAACATTCGTTGTATTTACATTTCTGTCTATTTGCCAGGTAACTTTTCCATGCGGAACTTGTTTCTTTCGCAGCTCATTGGCCACAAACATGAGTTCAGTGAGCGGGGCATTTTCAAAAAGAAAAACACCTTCACTGGTACTTAGGAATTCAAACTTCAAAGCTTTTTCAAGTAAATCATGTACGTTCATGTGGTGTATTTGAGTGGCGAAATTAAGCAAACTTCTTTCTTGCATCAGTAAGTCAACATATTAACACCTTATAAAGCACAAGGTTCGTTTTTCATCCAATAATTGCCATGGAACCAACGTATTTTTGCGTATGATTCAATATGAACGTTTTACTTTAGAAAATGGTCTGAGGGTATTGGTGCATGAAGATAAAAGCACCCCCATGGCGGTTGTTAACGTGCTTTACGATGTGGGCGCCAAAGATGAAGATCCGGGTCGTACGGGATTTGCTCATTTGTTCGAACATCTGATGTTCGGTGGCAGTATCAATATTCCCTCTTACGATGAGCCATTGCAGGTAGCAGGCGGAGAAAACAATGCCTTCACTACCAATGACCTTACTAATTATTATTGTCAGCTTCCAGCAGAAAATTTAGAAACTGCATTTTGGCTGGAGAGCGACAGAATGCTCAGTCTGGCATTCAGTAAGAAAAGTCTGGATGTGCAGCGCAAAGTAGTTTGTGAAGAGTTCAAGGAACACTATATCAATAAACCCTACGGAGATGTTTGGCACCAAATGCGTGCACTGGCTTATACAACGCACCCTTATCGCTGGATGACCATAGGAGCGTCTTTACAACACGTGGAAGATGCAACCTTGGAGGATGTGAAATCATTCTTTTACAAACATTATACGCCTTGCAATGCTATTTTAGTAGTTGGGGGAAATGTAGAAGTTGAAAAAGTAAAACAGCTGGCAGAAAAATGGTTTGGACCAATTCCATCCGGAACCAAATATCAAAGAAACCTGTCCGTTGAACCTAAGCAAACTCAAGCCAGATCGAAAGAAATTCAAGCGTCTGTGCCACTCGATGCATTGTATAAATGCTGGCACATGCCTTCGCGTATGGATGCCCGTTATCATGCCTGTGATTTATTGTCTGATATTCTGAGCGGCGGTGGCTCATCTCGTTTGTATCAGAGCTTGGTTAAAGAAAAACAACTATTCTCGAATATAGAGTGTTATCATTTCGG
This sequence comes from Ferruginibacter sp., assembly GCA_044353025.1. Taxonomy (GTDB): domain Bacteria; phylum Bacteroidota; class Bacteroidia; order Chitinophagales; family Chitinophagaceae; genus Ferruginibacter. Next base: position 3,590 of record JBILCT010000180.1, read on the forward strand.
AAGTACAGATCCCGGGCTGATGACGATTGAAGGAAAGCTAGTGAAAGGAGTTGATATGAAAGTCGCAGAAGAAGCGCTCATGCAAGAGTTTGAAAAAATAAAATCCGAATTAATCT
>JBILCT010000182.1:0-3697 GCA_044353025.1 Ferruginibacter sp.
CTGACAGACCTTTGTCTGCTTTGTACACCACACGTACATGCAGTGGAAGAGCAACAATCCGCTGCTTTGGTCAGCAACTTACTCGATCAGCTGACGCAGATTCAAATTAATTATCAAGAAAGCATTTCAAGTCGCAAGGAAAAATTGCGCGATCAAGATATTCATTCTACCTCCACTCGTTACAGTTATCGTTTGGGGTAAGAAATCTCTTTTATTGGTTGTTTACAGGACAAGAAGAGACTGGGCGTGACTTCCCGGTCTCTTTGCTTTTGATCAATTCACCATCAAAATATTTACACTGCGTTGCAAGATGTTGAAGGCGATTTCCGCCATCAGATTTTCTTTGTCGAGTGTTGGGTTTACTTCTGTAATTTCAAAACAACAGATTTTTCTGCTTTGCATGAATTTACTGATGAGGTCTTCCGCTTCCCTTTCACGCAGTCCATTACTTACGGGTGTTCCGGTTCCTTTGGATATACTTGAGTCTAAACTGTCGACATCAAAACTGACATAAATATCTGTGCAATCACTGAGGTATCGTAATACTTTACGACTCACATTCTCGGCACCGTTTCTTCTGATTTCACTGGTTGGAATGACTTTAATGCCGTGCTTCTCAATCAAGTGTTTTTCCTCTTTTTCAAAATCGCGTAGCGAAATAAATACAATATCTTCCGGTAAGACTTTGGGATTGATTTTTCCGATTGATTTTAATTGATTCCAGAGTTGAATCGTTTTTTCATCTACTTCATGTGCCATGCATTCTGAATTATCCTCGGCTATGGCGGTTGCTAGTGGCATGCCATGCATGTTCCCGGAGGGAGTCGTGTACGGGGTGTGCAAATCAGCATGAGCATCAATCCAGATCACGCCCAGTTTACTTTTGGGTTTGGCCATTTTGATTCCTGCGATGGTGCCGCCTGCATTGCTGTGATCGCCACTGAGAATCACCGGAAAGAAATTATTCTTCATTGTTTGATGTACGACTGCGCTGATTTTCTCATACATCGAAAGCACTCCATTGATTCTTTTGGCATAGGGTGTTTGAATGGGTTCAAACAACATATTGTTTTCAGACTCCACTTTTTCGGAGGAGAAATGAACAAAGAAATTGCTCATAAAATCCAACCCCGCAATTTTGATAGCATCGATACCTAAACTGGCACCGCGCGTACCTGCTCCAATTTCTGAAGGAACCTCTATGAGTTTAATATTTTTCACGTAACGAAAGTAGGGTTTTAGGGCCGAATCTCCATTTTTCAACGAGCAAATTCTGAGAGGGGCGGTTTGCCGTGTAATGTACCAAAACATGTTTTAACCTGAAATCTGAAGAACAATTCTTCGCTGTACCAATCCTGATTACGGGTATTTTTAATCACTTCACTATGTTCTGAACTTCGATAGGCAAACTGTTTAAGATCATCCTCTGATTCCCAGATACTGAATGTAGCTTGTTTGATCCATGGAATTTCTCCAATCCCCACTGAAAAACGAAAACCCTTTGCATTGGCAATTTGTGCAGACACAGCTGGAACGGCTTTCCAAAAGCTTCGCAATTTGTTGAAACGGATGGTCGCCCTGGTCAAAGTACCTATCAATGTTGTTTCGGATGAGGGATGAGTGTTGGATTTAAATGGTTCTTTACCGTCCCATTTTCCATGTCCGCTTATAGGCAACAAAATCAGGGTAAATTGTTCCTTCGCAAAAAAATGGATCCAAAAGTGAATCAATGATCCGTATAAATTTCTCACGTTGGTTTGGGTTGATGCTTTGTTTGCATCATGTGTGGCCATAATAGCCCATTGGTGTAGATCAGGTACGATATCAAATGTTCCGTTTTTCCCGCAACCCATTAGTTTATAAAAAGAAGATTTTCTTCGAAGAAAAAAGTAAACATGAAAAAATGGCATCGATAAAAATCCGAGTGGGATACCTAATGTTCTATATCGAATGATGGTCAGGGAAACAAACATGATGTACAAAGTTAATGATACGAAACTGCTATAGCCTGAAATAAAAAAAGCGCTGCCTAGGCAACGCTTATGATAAAAAGTTGGAATCAGTTAGAATTGTTCCAATTTGCTAAAGAAGAAATCGCCTTCAATTGCAGCATTTTCGTTGCTGTCACTTCCGTGAATGGCATTCTCTCCAATGGAAGTAGCGAAGCGTTTACGGATAGTTCCTTCATCTGCCTGCGCCGGATTGGTAGCTCCGATCAGTTTTCTGAAATCTTCCACAGCATTGTCTTTTTCTAAAATGGCTGCGGTGATTGGGCCACGGCTCATGAACTCAACCAGTTCGCCGTAAAAAGGACGCTCTTTATGTACAGCATAAAATTCACCGGCTTTTTGCGCACTCAAATGCATCATTTTCATGGCTACAATGCGAAATCCGGCTTCATTGATCATTTGCAAAATCGCACCGGTATGTCCGTTTTGAGTGGCATCCGGCTTAATCATCGTAAAGGTTCTGTTACTCATGTTTCTATTTTTTTGGGCGCAAAGATAAGTCCAAACAGGTAAGCTTAGATGTTTTTTAAATGGCTTTCCCTCCATTTGTATTAGCTTTGCGCCCCTCATGCAGTCCATACAACTTTTATACCCTGAGCTCAACGGTCCATCCAGAAAGGTGGTCATCACTACCCATCAAAAACCAGATGGAGATGCTATGGGTTCATCGCTGGGACTATTTCATTTTCTTACTCAGTTGGGGCATCAGGTTCAGGTGATCTCGCCAACCAACTGGGCAAATTTTTTGAGTTGGATGCCAGGCGTTGAATCAGTGTTGGATTTTGAAACGGAGATGGATCGTTCCACAAATTTCATCAATGAGGCAGATTGGGTATTTTGCCTCGACTTCAATGCGCTGGTTCGCACCAAAAGAATGGAATCAGCGTTGGAGCAAACTGCTGCAACAAGAATTCTAATTGATCATCATCAAGAACCACAATCGCATCTTTTTACCTACGGAGTGAGTGATACCACAAAGAGCTCTACTGCTGAAATGGTGTACGACTTTATCATAGGTTCCGGACTAGATCAGCTGATAAATAATGAAATCGCACAATGTTTGTATGCAGGTGTAATGACGGATACCGGTTCATTTCGTTTCCCATCTACCTCTCCCGATGTACATACAATGGTGGCCCATTTGCTGAGAACTGGTTTGCAACAAAGTATTATTCATGAAAAACTATTTGATCAGTTTTCTGAAAACCGATTGCGTTTCATTGGAAATACTTTACTCAATCGAATGCAAGTGTTCTACGAATTCAACACAGCTTTAATTGCAATACCTCAAGCTGACCTGGTGAAATATGACATCAAAACCGGTGATACCGAAGGATTGGTTAATTATCCTTTGAGCATTGAAGGCATAAAATTGGCTGCCATTATTATTGATCGTGGAGAGGAGCGAAGATGTTCGTTCAGAAGTAAAGGGGATTTTGATGTAAATACTTTTGCACGTAACCATTTTAATGGTGGTGGACATTACAATGCGGCAGGTGGATTAAGTAAAGAAAAGCTGGAAGTCGTTGTAGAAAAATTTATTCAAACACTATCTATTTATAAAGATCAACTCAGCACATACACATTTTAAAAACACGCACTATGTACAAATTTCTTGCCTGCATTTTAATGGCATCAACACTGATTTCATGTAAGCCTGATTTCAAAAAAGGGAAAAAAGGAATTGA
>JBILCT010000183.1:0-3685 GCA_044353025.1 Ferruginibacter sp.
CGTATTTATTCCCCCAGCGAAGTGTATCCGTATAAAAAGGAACATTACTCATACTTTCCATGCCACCTGCTATAACTACATCATTGTCGCCTGACAGTATAGACTGAGCAGCGTATGCAACAGCTTTCATTCCGCTGGCACAAACTTTATTTACCGTAGTACAAATGGTGTGATCTGACAGACCGGCAAATTTGGCTGCTTGACGCGCTGGCGCCTGACCTAAATTAGCCTGAAGAACTGATCCCATAATAACTTCCTGAACAGCTTCAGGTGCTATACCTGCTTTTGAAATTGCACCACGAATAGCAATGCCGCCCAATTGGGTGGCAGTAAATGATTTGAGTGAGCCGCCAAAACTGCCCATCGGCGTACGAACAGCTGCAACAATGTATACTTCTTTCATGTCTAAATTTTTGAATAGCAAAATTAAGGGAAAGGAGCAGCCTAATATACGTTTGTGTTTTACGTGTCAAAAGATAGGAATGAAATCAAGTGTTTTAATTATTTTTACATAGATTAAGCTGCTATTTTATAATTGCATAAAATCAAATAATAGACTTAGTACATTTAACCAAGATTGTTCAATAGACAATTACAAATTAAAAGAAGGGACCTATGAATAAAATTTTGCTATTGATGACTTACATCATTTTCATGCTTTCTGCATGTGTCCCTATCGAGAAATCTGCTTATTATGTTGGTGCTGACAAAATAGCTGTACCCATTGACTCCTCTTCCCTTGAATACCCAATCATTCAAAAGAATGATATTTTAAGTATTAATATCAGCAGTTTGAACCCGGAAGCTTCTGCAGTTTTCAATGCCCCAAACACACAAGCGACCAGTACTTCCACCACAACAGGGTCAACCAGCGCAGGCGGATATCTTGTCAATTTAGATGGTATGATACAACTTCCCATTCTTGGAAATATTAAAGCATCCGGATTAACCAAAAAAGTATTAAAGCAAAGTATTACGGATATGATAGAGCAAAAGAAGTTGCTGGTAGACCCCATTGTAACCATCAGACATTTAAATTATGAAGTGACAGTTTTGGGGGAAGTCAATAAGCCAACTGTCATCAACGTACCCAATGAACGCATCTCCATCATGAAAGCTTTAGGAATTGCCGGCGACATCACCATTTACGGAAAAAAAGAAAACGTGCTGTTAATCAGAGAAAAAAATGGAGAAAGAACAGTTACCAGACTGAACCTCAATGATAAAAGTTTTCTTAGTTCGTCCTATTATTATTTGCAACCCAACGACGTTGTTTATGTTGAACCAAATGAACGTAAAATAATTAACGCGAATAGAAACCAACAACTTTTACCAACCATATTAAGTGTGCTTTCTATTGTTGCAATTGTTGTAACGAATGTTATCCGAAATAATCCATGATGCCAGAAAACACAAGAACAATCCGCAAAAGAATTCCCACCAAACAAACCGAGGAAAGTCTGTTTAACCAGATTCTCTCCAGATATATTTTTTACTGGCCGCTGTTCCTGATTCTTATGTTTTTTTTCGGATCAGCTGCTTTTGTTTATTTGCGTTATACCACGCCCAAATATGAAGCCAATGCTACCCTGATTATTAATGACGAGAAAAAAGGGGCGGATAATTCAAAAGCTGTTGATGCTTTAAACATGATTAACAGTAAAAAAATTATCGAAAATGAAATAGAAGTACTCAAATCACGCTCCATCATGGAAAATGTGGTGAAAAGCTTGAAACTCTATTCATCCGTTTCTATCAAAGGAAAAATCAGAGACATACCTGCCTATTTTTCATGCCCTATCATTTTAGAAGCACAAGAGCCGGACTTGTTAAAGCCCACCAAAAAAATGCTATTGAAATATGATCAAACAAATCAAATCGTCTATTTCAACAACAAAAAAATGGGGAAACTCAACGAATGGTTTAAAGCTTCATTTGGAGTGATAAGAGCAATCCCCAATCCAAATTTCAATGGTGAAAATGAAAAAAAACCGTTTTACTTTTCCATCAATCATCCACAAGAGTGCGCGGTCAATATGTTGAGAGATCTAAAAGTAACCTCAGAAAATAAGCTTTCTTCTATTGTATCACTCAGCTATCGCGATGAAATTCCTGATCGTTGTGAAACTATTTTGAATGAAATCATCAAACAATACGATCGGGCATCTGTAGAAGAAAAAAATTCATTGGCAAGAAATACACTCCAATTTGTTGATGAAAGATTGCAATCTGTATCTAAAGACCTTGATTCTATTGAGAGTACTGTCAAATCATATAAATCAGGTGCTGGAGCATCAGATATCAGTACACAAGGGCAGCTCTATTTGCAGAATGTAAGCAGTAATGATCAGGAACTTGGGAGACTCAACATGCAATTATCCGTTTTAAACCAAGTTGAAAGTGCCATAGGCAACAGTTCTTCAATAAATAATGGCATTACTCCCTCTACCGTAGGAATCAATGACCCCTCATTGACACAACTGGTTACAGAATTAAATAGTAAAGAATTAGAATATGAAAGATTGCGGAAAACCGTTGCGGAAAATAACCCGATGCTTGTATCGATTCGCGATCAAATCAATAAAATAAAACCAACCATCCGTGAGAACTTAGGCAGTCAGCGAAAAAACCTGGAAGCGAGTAGAAATAATTTACTCTCTACGAACAGTCAGTACAATGCGATGCTGAGCAGAATCCCTGAGAAAGAACGCGAGATTCTGGAGAAAAGCAGAGACCAACAAGTAAAAACTGGTATTTACTCATTCCTACTTCAGAAAAAAGAAGAGAGTGAACTTTCTTATGCTTCTACCCTTTCAGACAGCCGAGTAATCAACCATGCCCAAGCAACTAAATTTCCGGTTACCCCCAATAAGAAATTTATCTTTTTGGGAGCCATTTTGGCTGCCATTGTAATTGGTATTGTATTTATTACCGCTCGAGAAGGGTTAAGCAAAAATATTTTATATCGAAAAGACCTGGAGTCAATGACAGAGATTCCGGTCATTGGAGAGGTCGCCTACAATGATTCCAAAGAATCAGTTGTCATTGAAAAAGGAAAAAGAAGTTTTATCGCTGAGGAATTCAGAAAGATAAGAGCCTCGCTTCACTTCCTAGGAATAAATGCTTCCAAAAGAAAAATATTAATCACATCCAGTATTCCTGGAGAAGGCAAGAGCTTCATCGCCGCAAATCTCGCAATCAGTCATGCTATGACCGGTAAAAGAGTTGTTTTAATAGATATTGATTTACATAACCCGGGATTAGGTAAACTATTCGGGAAATCTACGCAAGATATAGGTCTCAGTGATTATCTGGATAACAAAATAGGCTTGCATGAAATCATGAGCCCTGTACCCGGATACGATCATTTCTTCTATATTTCTTCCGGAACCTTGCATGAGAGTCCTTCAGAACTATTATTGAACCATAAAATTGAAGCATTGATTGAACAACTGGATCAACAGTTTGATTTGATCATCTTAGATACAGCACCCTCTGCATTAATTACAGATGCTTATCATTTGACAAATTTATGTGATACAACACTATATGTAGTTAGACACAAGCATACTCCTAAATTCCTATTAAAAAGATTGGATGAAGGAATGGAGATCAACCCATTAAAGAACCCTGGAATCATATTTAATGGGGTTAAAAAAAGAGGATTTTTCAAAAATAATTATGG
>JBILCT010000184.1:0-3672 GCA_044353025.1 Ferruginibacter sp.
CAATTCAGGTAATACCTTTTCATATATTTCTGAAAGGGTAGGGATTTGTAATCCTTTTACTTGAATTTGCTTGTCAAGGATCAGTCGTGCTGCGATGCCTAGGGGTAGTCCAACAGTTTTTGCCATTGCCGTATGGATGTTATCTTTTCCTTTGACAACCAAACTACTGGTGGTAAGGTATTGTTTCCCATCCAACTCATATCCTATTTCGTGTTGCATGACAACCATATCTAGATCCGTTGGATTCAATACGAGTTTCTTTTCTAGACAGTATTGAAGAACATCTGCTGCAGAACAATTACCCATGTTTATAAGGGTTTGATTGTCTTCCATACCCAGAAAAAAAAGTTGTTTCAAAAGTTCATTGGCAGATTCCATGGTTTCAGCCAATCGTTTTGACATGATTAATTTTTCTTCATCAACGGTGGATGCTTCCAAGGCCTTAATCAACTCATTGCTGTCTTTAAATCGCCATTCCAATTGTTTATCTAACCACTGATTAAATCCAACTTGCTGAAAATGGAGTTTAAAAAAATCTGCCAGTTTCATTCCGTCCGTTTCATACATCAATGTTTCATCGGTTAGTCGAAGTTCGATCAGATTATTCCAGCCTGAAATAAATGCAGGGTAACGTAGAGTAGTACGAATAAATCTTTGAACTCCTTCCAAACCATATAATTGAATGTAAGGTAAACTGTTGCGATTGGGGTAATATGCAAGACTGAGATCGATATCCTTCGTAGTAACATTTACAGGCCGTTGTTTAGAAAACAAATCAGAATAGGGCAGTTCAACTGCCTGAGATTCATCCAGATAAATGGCTCCCGACTTTCCTGCCATGACCACATTTCGAGGGTTCCAACTGATTTTATAATGCCATGGATTGTCATCGCTTTCAGGAGCTACCAATCCACCGCAATGACTCGAAAATCCGTTGATTTTTGCTCCTTGTTGGTGCAATCGATCAATCAATTCCATCGCACTCATATGATCAATTCCCGGATCCAATCCCATCTCACACAAAAACAACAAACCTTTTGATTTGATTTCATTTTCCAAAATGCGCATAGAATCATCTACGTAAGATGCAGTGAGTAATGATTTTTCTGCCTCTAAACAATCTTTTGCAATCAGAAGATGTAAGTGTGGAGGCATTAAAGAAATTACCAGATCACTCCATTGAATCCAATGCATTCTTTTTTTATCATCCAGAATATCCATTCCCACCGCGATTGTTTTCGGGTCGTCTCCTGTTTTAGCTCGAATCATCGTTTCATCCGCGTCTGCAATCGCGATTTCCCAAAAACCTTCGCTGGCCACTCTTTGAAGAAACTCAATAAGCACTGAAGCCGATTTACCGGCACCAAATAATAGTACCTTGTGCATTGAAGGCATGACTTTTACTTTTGTAAGTGAAAATGAGTTGGCAAGTTAAGCCATCCCAATCAATTTGAATTTCGAAGTGAAATATGTTCAAATTCGCAATACCAATTTTGAATTTCGTTGATTGGTTTCAGTTATAGTATTTTTATGAAAGAACCCGACAAAATGAATAAGATCAAAAGCAGCCATTTCGATTATACGAAACTAGGTTATCAACCTGCTTTAGATGGAGTAAGAGCCATTGCTGTTGTTTTGGTGATGTTATTGCATGCTCATTTCCAGTTGGCCAACAATGGGCAAATAGGTGTTTCATTGTTCTTTTCTATGTCTGGATTTTTAATAACCACGCTGCTTTATGAAGAGTTCAGAAATACAGGTTCTATTTCTTTCACAGGATTTTACCTGCGACGTACGTTTCGATTATTTCCAGCATTGTATGTTTTGCTTGCAGTTTGTGCCATATATGTTGCCTGGTTCGTCAATGATCCGATAACAAAAGGAGAAATTTGGAAAGAGATTTATGCATCAGCACTTTATGTTTATAATATTTCATGGAGTTGGGATTGGGGCAAGGGTTCTTTGCTTCTAGGACATACCTGGTCTTTGGCGGTTGAAGAACAATTCTACCTGGTTTGGCCATGGATATTGATTTGGTTTTTAAAAAAAGATCGGCTAAAATTATTGATGGGGATATTATTCGGTTTTATCTCACTTAGTTGGATGGCGAGAAGCTTCGGTTGGACAGATTCTGTTTATCAATCGTTGGTTCAAGAATCCATTTTCATGGGATGTTTTTTTGCTTTGATGCGATTAAACGATATGGTGATAAAAATTCCAGATTGGGTTTTACTGTTATTGGTCTCTGTAATCTGCATCTTGGGATTAATACCGGTTGACAGTCCGATCAATTTATTCAATCCAATTGGACTAATCGGAGGCATACTTTTTATTGGATTGACACAAAACCAAAACGGAGTAACCGCTCGATTGTTATCGATCAAACCATTGGTTTTCATCGGAAAGATTTCATACGGAATGTATTTGTGGCATCTACCTGTTTTTCGATGGTTTTCATATCATGCACATTTACCGGGTTATCAGGCTTTTCTTGGTAAATTTTTAATCACATTTCTGTTGACATATTTGTCATGGATACTCATCGAAAAGCGGTCAACCCGCCTCGGTAGAATGTTATCGGATAAAATTAAATTGGGTAAAAATCAATTGATCGTGATTAAGCATTCAGATTGAATTTCTTTTTATATTTAGCTTTCGTTTTTTGTTGATTTTTTTTAAAAATATCTTCTCCACATTTCCTCGAAAAATGTTGAAAAACAAGCGTTTTTTAAGGCGGTTGTTTCAAGGAAAGCCGATCTAAATCAGGTATATTTGCCTACCTAAAATTTCATATGGAATCACAAGAAAACTTTGAAGGATCGAATCCCAATAATCGTGGGAAAATCATACCGGTAAACATTGAAGAGCAGATGAAGACCTCATACATCGATTACTCGATGAGTGTGATTGTTGGACGTGCTCTTCCGGATGTGCGCGATGGCTTGAAACCGGTACATCGTCGGGTGTTGTATGGAATGAATGAGTTAAGCAATAGCAGTAATAAGCCATACAAAAAATCTGCCCGTATTGTGGGTGAAGTGATGGGTAAATACCATCCGCATGGAGACGCGTCCATCTATGATACCATGGTAAGAATGGCGCAGGAATGGTCTATGCGGTACAAAATGATTGATGGTCAGGGTAATTTCGGTAGTCAAGATGGGGATCCGCCCGCTGCTATGCGTTACACGGAAGTACGCATGGAAAAATTTGCGGAAGCTATGATGGACGACATTGATAAAGAAACTGTCGACTTTCAATATAATTTCGATGATTCCTTGCAAGAGCCGACGGTGCTTCCAACCAAACTTCCTCAATTATTGCTCAATGGCAGTAGTGGTATTGCCGTGGGTATGGCTACCAACATGATGCCGCATAATTTGAACGAAGTGGTGGATGGATGTATCGCATATATTGAGAATAAAGAGATCACCATTGATGAATTAATCAAGTATGTAAAAGCCCCAGACTTTCCAACTGGTGGAATTATTTATGGATATGATGGTGTGAAAGCGGCTCTGACGACCGGTCGTGGCAGGGTAGTGCTGCGCGGCAAAACGACTGTTGAAGCTGATGCCAGAGGCAGAGAAAAAATCATTATTACCGAAATACCCTATCAGGTCAACCGTGACACGCTCACTCAAAAAATTGGTGAGTTAATCAATGAGAAAG
>JBILCT010000185.1:0-3661 GCA_044353025.1 Ferruginibacter sp.
GTTAGTGATGGATATTCCGCACGATACAAACCTAGTCGTTCTGGATGTACGCAACGAAAACGAATTTGAAAACGGACACCTGAAAGATGCGGTGAACCTGCCATTAAAAGAAATGAATAACCTCATAGAAATGGCGCAGTTCGAGGAGCATCAGAATTTATATGTTCATTGTGCCGGAGGATACCGAAGTGTGATTGCATGCTCATTGTTCAAGCGTCAGGGCTTGTCCAATCTGCGAAATGTATTGGGTGGCTGGAATTCAATTCGTCAGCAGGAAAAAGCGCCGGTAGTGAATAATTGATGAATGCTGACTACCGAATTGACTCAATGCTGTTTCGGAATCATCGGCGCTGCTTCGTCTATCCATCGACGTTGGTAGTGTTCGCCAAAAGGCATCTTCCATCTTCTATGACTCCACAAATAATTATCCGGACGCGCTTGTATGGATTCGGTTAAGATATTGCGGTACATTTTAGTTAGTTCACCAACCTGAGATGTTGAGCCGTCTGCTGTCATGGGCTGCAATATTATTGTGTATTTCCCTCTCTTAATTCTGATTAAATGTACAAATACAACGGCTGTTTTATTTCTGATAGCTCCTTTCTCCGGACCGGTTACAAATGGCGTGGCTCTGTTCATGAAATTCAACCAAAATGCACTACCGGCTTTGGCTGGATTCTGATCAGCCGCTAAGCCTAAGGCGTATTGATTGTTCGACCATTCTGCCAATTGCTGTGAAAACGTTGGAACAGCAACCATCACCGATCCCGTTCGTGCACGCATATCCAAAAATATCTTATCAATCGTCTTGTTTTTCAAAGGCATATAAACACCCAAAAAAGGCATAGGCAATTTCCTTCCCAATGCCCAGTTTCCCAATTCCCAATTGAACTGATGTCCGGATAAAAATTGAATCGGTTTCCCGCTTTCGATGAGATTTTTAATGGGCGTTATATCTAACTCAACCATTCGATCAAATGTTTTCATCGACATGCTGATCATACGAATGGTTTCAACGAACGTGTCCACCAGGTTTGTATAAAATTGACGTTCAATGATTTTTCTTTCCGTATCTGTTTTTTCAGGAAAAGCAAAGCTCAGATTTTCACGAACAATGTCAACACGGTAACGAAGGCATTTGTACAAAATAAACCTGGCAAAATCACCAATGTTGTACAGAACGAATGACGGCAGCTTTGAAAAAAGAAACAGCGCAATATATGTCAGCCGGTAAGCCATATGTTATCCAATTACAGGCGCAGGATCAACCCAGGCTCCGTTTTCTTTGATTAATGAAATCAATTCATCTACAGCTACCGAACTGGATAAATTACGTTTTACCACTTCCTTTCCCTTGTAAAGGGTAATTTTATCTACTCCGCTTCCCACATATCCAAAATCAGCATCAGCCATTTCACCCGGACCATTAACAATACAACCCATGATGGCAATTTTTACGCCTTTTAAATGATGGGTGACCGAACGGATACGAGCCGTTGTTTCCTGCAAGTCAAACAATGTTCTGCCACAGCTCGGACAGCTGATGTATTCAGTTTTTGAAATACGCGTTCTGGTTGCCTGTAAAATGCCAAAGGCCAATCGATTCATCCAATCAAACCCAATTTGTTTTTGTTTGTTACCGAAATGATACCCCAAACAAATACCATCAGAAAATCCATCCAACAATAAACCGCCGGTTTCAACGGCAAAATGTAACAGACTTTGGTCAGGGGATTCATGCATGCTATCGCAAATAACAACTACCGGATGCGTAATGCCTTTTTCCAACAGTTCAATGAATCTTCTGCGTATCGATTGAACAGCATTTTGATTTTTACTGCTTAAGCAAATAACTACGGTTGGATCTGTTTTTATTTTTTGATAAAAAGATTCAACCTCTGATTCATCAACAAGATTGGAGTAAGCATCCAGCATCACCCAGTTGGCTTCTGAAGATTGAGGCAAGTCTGAATTCAGATATTGTTGTAGTGTGAATAATGGAAATCGTCCGTTTTTCTCCGTCAACTTCATCCATGTTGCATGATCTAACACTAATTTTAAAGTGCCCGGCAATGCAAAATCAGGGACGGCATGACAATAAAGATAATCAGCAGCCGCATCAGCAATATTCCACTTATCCAGAGATTCCTGATATTGATACCCTATTTCAATCAAATCTGAAGGCTGAATCATTTCATATTTTGAAAAATCAGCGACAACCACCGGAACCTGTCCGCCACCTATATTACTAACGGCATGGGTTAAACGACGTTTATAGTGTGTCGGATCATAGGGTAACTTTTCGATTGCAGGAACTTGGGAGGAATGGACTGCAAGGTTTGTATATCGGGCAACCAAATCACGACAGACAGGAATTTCAAATTCCGGATCTTCAGTAAGTGAAACTCGAATGGTATCTCCTATACCATCTTCTAATAAAGTTCCTATACCAATCGCAGATTTGATTCTGCCATCTTCACCATCACCAGCTTCTGTTACGCCGAGGTGCAGCGGATAACATTCATCAAACTCTTGCATCATGTGCTGAACCAGCAATCGATAGGCCTGTACCATAACCTGTGGATTACTGCTTTTCATACTCAACACAATCTGATGAAAATCTTCCTCTCTGGCGATGCGTAAAAATTCCATGGCACTTTCAACCATACCTATGGCCGTATCGCCGTATCTGCTCATGATACGATCACTCAAGCTACCATGATTGGTTCCTATACGCATGGCCGTTCCGTGCTCCTTACATATTCTTACCAGCGGTGTAAATTTCTCTCTGATGCGATCAATCTCTTCCAGATATTCAGCATCTGTGTATTCAATTTGCTCGAACTTTTTCTTGTCGATATAGTTGCCAGGATTCACACGAACCTTTTCTACGATGCGCGCTGCAATTTCAGCAGCATTGGGCGTAAAATGTATATCTGCTACCAAAGGTGTGTGATAACCACTCGCTCGTAAAGCATTTTTTATAGGAAGTAAATTTTCGGCTTCTTTTTTGGAGGGTGCTGTAATTCGAACCAATTCAGCTCCAGCTTCAATACAACGAATCGTCTGCGCTACCGTGGCTTCCGTATCCATGGTATCAGTCGTAGTCATTGTTTGTAAACGAATAGGATGATTGCCGCCAATAATCAAATCACCTATTTTGACCTCCCGGGTTTTCAGTCTTTGATAATTTGTCAATGATGCAGCGTATCCATGCATAAGTAATATTTTTATTTTTTGACGCGCCTATTTACAGGAAAAAAGCAGTGTTGCAAGAAAATGAGACATTATTTCTTCCCTTTGAAAAAACCATAATGTTCCAATATCGTTCGATTAACCTTTTGAGCGACTACATCCAAATTGTCATTTGATTGTTTTTTCTTGACAAGTGTCGCAAAAAAATAAACATGACGATTCTCCTCAATCCAACCCACATACCAACCATGTGCGCTAGAAGCACCGTTTACTGAAGCCATCCTTGCACTTAAACGATAAGCTGAATTATTCTCTTCCAACATCCAGTTACGTATGGTTTCTTGAACAGATTTTCTAAAAGGTAATTGATCGAAATACAAACGTTTCATCAATCCCAATTGTTCATCCGGTGAAATTTTCATTGTAAGGTTTGGCCATGTATCATCTTGAAGATTGCCAAGTTTAC
>JBILCT010000186.1:0-3625 GCA_044353025.1 Ferruginibacter sp.
TTGCAGATGCCGGGATTGGTGTTCCGGATGAAGACAAGCAACGGGTTTTTGAAAAATTTTATCGTTCTGTCAGACAAGAAAACCAGGCTGCTAAAGGAACCGGACTCGGGTTGTTTTTGGTTAAAAGAATCATCGATAAACATCAAGGAAGGGTTTGGATCAAAGACAATCAACCCCAGGGAGCTACCTTTGTAATTGAATTGAAAAAAGAAGCGCAGGCATGACCAACCGAAACAGCATTTTAATTGTAGAAGACGAGGAAAATTTACAGGAGGCTTTGAAGCTGAATCTGGAGCTGGAAGGCTATGAAGTATCCGGATGTTTAAACGGATCATCAGCATTGGAACGCATACACAAGGAGCATTTCGATTTGATTATTTTAGATGTGATGTTACCGGATATGGATGGCATTCAAGTTTGTGAATCCATTCGATTGCAACAATATTCAACGCCTGTTTTGATGTTGAGTGCGAAAGGAAGCAGTGCGGATCGAGTATTGGGATTGAAGAAAGGCGCAGATGATTATCTTGCAAAACCGTTTAATTTGGAAGAATTATTGTTGAGGGTGGAAAAGCTGATTCGAAAAAACGAACTGGCGAATTCCAAACAGGAAATTGACACAGCGGTTTTTGGAAAAAACAAGATTGATTTTCCTGCCTTAACCACTCAGAATCATCAAGGGAAAACATTTGAGTTGACGAAAAAGGAAGCGATGTTGTTGAAATTACTGATAGAAAATCCGAATGAGGTGGTTACGCGCGAAAGGATATTACAAACGGTTTGGGGATATAATGTTTATCCAACGACAAGAACCATTGATAATTTTATTTTGAATTTTCGAAAATACTATGAACGCGATCCGCGTCAACCCAAACATTTTCTATCAGTCAGAGGAATGGGATATAAGTTTATACCATAGGGTTATAGATCTCCTAATTGTGGACGGAGAATAATTTCTTCAACGACGGCTTGGTTACTGAGTTCTGTGGCAGAAACAATCATGTGAGCCACATCGGAAGGAATCATGATGCGTTGTTGACTGTTATCGTAATCGCCCCAGGAATCGGTAAGTGTAGCGCCGGGATAAACGGTAGTTACTTTAATGCCTTTTGATTTGAGTTCGTGGCGAAGATTTTTACTGAATCCATCGAGTGCATATTTGCTGATGCTGTAACATCCACCCCCTTCATAGGGTTGTAGTGCTGCGATGGAGCACATATTGAAAATATGTCCTGATTTTCTAAGAATCATTTCCGGTAAAATAGCTCGGGTCAGGTGATATGCAGTATAAAAATTCATGTCCATCATTTTCTCCATATCACCTTCATGCGCATCGCTGCAATTTCCCGGCACATAGCCACCGGCGTTATTAACGAGTACATCCGGAATGAAACTATTCAAACATTTTTTTGCAAAAGATTCTACTTCCGTTTGAATGCTTAAATCAGCGATATGTATTTCAACAACAATTTTTGGAAACAGATTTTCAAGTGTTGTTTTAGCAAGTTTCAAAGATGTTTCATTTCTTGCGCAGAGCATAAGGTTATGACCTTTGGCTGCAAATGCATGTGCGGTTGCCAATCCGAGTCCTCGATTTCCTCCTGTGATAATGATATTCATGAATTGATAATGGTGTGAATGACGCATTCCAAAATGGAATCGAAAAATAAGAAATACCTTAGCACGTCAAAGATAATTCCATAAAACAACAAACAACATGTGTAAGTATCAGCATCTTTTTTTTGATTTAGATCATACGCTTTGGGATTTTGATACCAATGCCCGTGCTTCTTTGGAAGAATTATATCTTGAATTTGATTTGGTTTCACGCGCTATAACTGATTTCGATGCGTTTTATGAACATTATCTCCATCACAATAAAATTCTCTGGGAGCGCTATCAACAAGGATTTATCAAGGCGGATGAATTGAAGTGGCGTAGAATGTGGCGAACATTGTTGGAGTTTAAAATTGGAGATGAGGCATTGGCCAAAGAAATGAGCATACGTTTCCTCGATTTGTTGCCACAGAAAAGACAATTGTTTCCATACACCCAAGAAATCCTGCAATACTTACGTGATAAAAACTATGTTCTGCATTTGATAACCAACGGATTTCAAAAAACACAATGGCAAAAAATTAAAGCCAGTGGCATTGATCAATTTTTTACAGAAGTGATCACGTCTGAAGCAAGCAATAGTATGAAGCCGGAAGCGGAAATTTTCGCATATGCATTAAGTACGACGTCTGCCAAAAAAGAAACGTCTATCATGATTGGCGACAATCTGGAAGCGGATATTCGTGGTGGTATGAATGCGGGCTTGGATACCATTTTTGTCAATCATCTTGGTATAAACACAGATATAAAACCTACATTTATCATACATCATTTGAAGGAGTTGGAGTCTATATTCTGATGATCATCATATTTCATCCTCCTTGATTTCGATAAACTTGAATCTGCGAAACACAAGTACGCGCAGGTTGGATGAAAGAACAAATATTATCACATAGCGAAGAGCCCCATCAAGTTTACATATCCGGAGTGGATATTCGTGAAGGGGTATTTAGCTTGATTCAGAAAGATCGCCCTGAATTTTCAAGACAGAGTCAGATTGGTTTGAGTGATTTGAATGGTTACAGAAAAATTTATTTGTCCAAACTGGTTGAACAGGAAAGGGGCGAACTGTCACGCATAGACGAAAGTGTGATGCGCGTTATTCGTGATCATGCGATATTGTCAGAGAACATAGAGCCTGAGATTGAATCTGCATTGACCAGTGGTCAGCGGATAGCTGATCGTGTGGCTGAGTTTGGAGGAAGTTGGACATTCATCATTTTCTTTTTTAGTTTCATATTGGTTTGGATGTTGGTAAATGTTTGGATATTAGCCGGTCGTGGGTATGATCCTTTTCCATTTATTTTATTGAATCTGATCTTGTCTTGTCTGGCTGCTATTCAAGCACCCATCATCATGATGAGTCAGAACAGACAGGAGCAAAAAGATCGTCAGCGCGCCGAGCATGATTATAAGATCAACCTGAAAGCAGAATTGGAAATCAAATTATTGAGTGAAAAAATTGATCATTTGCTGATTTATCAAAATAAAAAACTTTGGGAGATACAGGAGGTACAGATAGATTATTTAGAGGATTTATTCAGGCAGTTGGATAAAGACATGCGGATTAGAAGGAATGAAAAAACTGAATTCAATGGTAAGGGCAGTGTGCTGTAAATAAAAAGAGACTGCCCTTTTTTGAGCAGTCTCTTTAATTATAACGCGAACGTTTCTCTTAGAAATGTAAGTTTACGTTGATTGAAAATGCGTCATTCAATCCCAGGTTGATTCCTGTTGAAGCAACTCCGGTTACATCAGGTTGACCTGTTACTGATGTAGTTGATTTTCCACCAACATCAACCATCAAACCGTAAGAATACTGCGCGCCCATAGAGATCTTAGGGAAGATGAAGTATTCAGCACCAATAAATCCGCGAGCGCCAATTCCAAAGTTTAAGCCTGATTTTACAGTTGTGGTAACGGCACCTGCAACTTCTTTGGTACTGTTTGAGTTAACGTTCAACATAGCATCAGCGCCATAGAAACCCTGCAAACGGGTTTTTCCTCT
>JBILCT010000187.1:0-3617 GCA_044353025.1 Ferruginibacter sp.
GTCAGATACCCCATTTCTAGTACCCCAGAATTTTACATGGTATGTAGTTCCAGAATCCAGACCGGTCAATTTCCATTGACCATCATTTGTTGATGGATGCGAAAATGCATAGTCAGATGTTGATGATGCCGGATATTCACCGATTGCTCCAATCGTATTCGCTGTATTTACACCCGGACCTGCCAGGTTGAATGTTCCATCAATCCGATTAACTACTTCTAATCCAATATTTGTAACTTGATTTTGGATGTTAATTGCATTTGACAATTTAATGCCTGGAGTACCGGAGTTGACATTATTCCAATGAAGACCATTGGAATCAGGGGACGAAGTGAATTGTCCACCAAAATCGATTAAAATACGTGAAGCTACCACAAACACCATCGTATCAGAAACGGTATTACCCAAGTTATCAGTAACTGTTAATGAAAACTGGTAAACACCTTCTTCCAAATTTGATAGATTTGTATTCAAAGATGAAGGATCATCAATTACATAACTGTTTGGACCACTTATTTTTAACCAGGTTGTTGAAACAATTAATCCCGTAGAAGAAGATGCAGATCCATTCAATGTTGAAGAATTATTGGGCAGAATTAAAGATTTGTCTGCCCCAGCTGACACATTAATGTCAGCAGGTATCTTGCAATCATTTAAAATAGGATTTCTTGCTGCAACACTGGATATAAATGTCAATGAGAATAACATTATCAATAGAGACAAATACACGTTGGCTTTTAATATTTTGCTTTTTGTAAGCATAAGTATGGTTTTTTTTGAAAAAACTAGGGATGCAAATATCCTTATTTTTTTCAGATTTTCACTTTATTTTATGGTTTTGATGCGTATATGAAATCACTTACCTTATTTTCAACGACTTGTAAATCTGCCAGATCTACCGAACCATCACCGTTACAATCCTGCGGATAGTAACCGAAATAAAAATTAGAAGCTGCATTCTCAACTAATTGTAAATCATATAGATCAATGGATCCATCTTGATTAATATCTCCTGTAGTCATTGCCATTTCTCCATTGTTTAAAGTAACAACAGAATTAGATCCGGTGTTTTGGAATATATTAGAAAAAAGACAGAAATTGAACACATTCAAAGAGTCCAGTAAATGGAATGAATGACTCCAAATTTGAATTGAATTTCGATGATGAAAACTGAGATAATATATTTGCCCAGTTGTTCCTGAAGGGAAATCTGCAAAAGCCCAACCATCTCTATTTAAAATAATCTTTTGAGTAAAGTCGGGATTCAACGCATTTAAATTGTTAGGTTTCCATAAACTCAATTGAATAGAATCAACCAATAAAGAATCTGTCGTTTTACCTTGATCAAATAAATAAGGTTTCATTCGATTGCCTGATTCAATAAATTGTTCGAGTTTGACTCGAACAGTAATTCCGGTTTTTCCGCAAGAAGAAATATTAAGATTTAATGTTACGATTGAATCACAACCTGATTGACGCTGGTAATTCCTGGTAAACATCCCTCCTTCATGATAAGATACCCCATCCCATTTATATGGAAGATCATCATGACAGATTGATTGAACAATTGTGTCATTTTCACCGCACCTCACTTCAACTTGCATCGTATCGCTTTTAATATTTCCTTTAGAGTCTGTAACATTCAAAGAAAATTGATAAACTCCGGTCGTTAGCCCGTTAACCGTTGTAGCATATTGTGTTGGGAAAGAGATAACAGGTGTGTTTGGTCCTGAAATTAAAAGCCAGTTCACATTTGTGATCGTTGCTTTGGTACTATTAGCAGAGCCATTCAATGTTAAACTTGAGGTTCCATGAGGTAATGATTGATAAGTACCAGCATCAACTGAGAGTACGCCCAAGTATTTTCTACAGAGTGAATCAATGATAAGCTCCTGCTGTGTCCTTCTGTATAAAATCTCATGACCGGCATTATTCAAATGAACATTATCAAAATAATAAAGACTATTGATTGTCCCATTTGAATTTGCAATACCATCCCAAAAATCAATTGCATTATTTCCGAACCTAGTTAGAATCCAATCACGCATCGTAGTTAAACTCAACATCTGATCTGAGGTCATGCCATTTCTAGGCTGTGTGGTGGTAACCCATACAGAAATTCCTGCAGAATCTGCTATTTGTAAGACCGCTTCAAAATTCGCCTGTTGTTCTGCGATCGTATAATTATTAGCAGCATCATTGGAAGGCATATTGATGATAATCGCATCGGGATTATATGTCAGCGCTGTAGAGATATTAAACCCTACATATGGCACTGGTCTGGAAGGCGGCGGCAAGTAACCATTCGGTCTTAAATTCTGGTAAGTCTTCAATCCGGGTATTCCCAGATTATAAACTTGACTGGCACTATTTATTCTTTTTACATAAGCTCTGAATTTGTAAACCCAAGCACTGTCTGAGACTGATGCTCCTGTACCAAAAGCAGTGGAAGATCCAAGCACAACGATTTTCCAAGGACGATTACAAATAACTTGATCGGAATCTTGCCCATGACAATATGAAGCCCATAAAAGGCAAATTATTCCCAAATGATATCGTAAGAAATTAATCAATACTGATGGACTTGAGGGAGATTCAGGGAAATTGGAGAAATACGGGGAGTAAAAATGCTAAGACGAGACAAATATATAACGCAGAAATTAAAAATGCAAGCTCAAGAATAAACTTCATGATTTATTTCGAGGAATAATCAAAAACACAACGATTAAAACAGAGAGCTGTCCTATGGGAGCGATATCCCAAATCATCCAGATTCCGACATGTAATAAAATTAATAACCAGCCTAAATATCTATCAAACTGTCGCGTTATTAAACCTATCAAACAAAAAAGCTCAAGCATACATACTGTCCAAAATAAATAAAAAATAATGTTTGGATTTTGCAATAAGTTATGAATAATCAACAATCTAAAATCGTTGGATGCTTCCAAACGATAAATCATCCATTGATTCTCCAGCATGCGAGCTAGGTAATCCGATGTAATTAATTGGAAATTATTCAGTTTGTATAATCCAGCTGTAGTATAAAAAATAAGCACCCAATATCTTAATGCTTCCCATGTAAATTTTCTGGATTCAGGTTTAAATAAAAAAGGAAGGATCGTCCAACATAAACCAAATTGAAAATTTCTGTGACCCATATATGACGTGATCATCAAATAATGAACACAGAGCAAAAAAAATACAATACCTGCATTGATTCTGTTTTGGGGATTAATAATGCCATAAACCAAAGCAATAAAGGTTAACATGGCAAGTATCATTCCCAATCCAGAGGTCTGCGTAATTAAATCAGGTATTCCTGATTTAAAAAACATCCAATATGCAGGATCTATTCCAAATTCAAACAATCGGGCACCATAAAATATTGTAAATGATAATCCGGATAAATTAATTACTCCCCACTCCACCGCAACTAGTAACCAAACAATTCGTTCGAATTGATAAGGTCGATTATTTTTTATTTCAGTTGAATGAATCATCTTGATATACGAAAATGACCAACGCTTTGGATGGAATGAATGGTATCAACCTGAATCTCTATTTGAAGCGCATCAGTAGATTTTATTCCAGCTAAATGTGCAAACCAATGAATG
>JBILCT010000188.1:0-3611 GCA_044353025.1 Ferruginibacter sp.
TGATTCGGCAAAATTCGGTTATTTTTTGTCGAGTTGGTGCTAAAAGTAATCAACATTTAGGCATTTAACGATTTATCCTTGAGTCAAACCCAACAATTTCAATCTTTGGTTGTTTTGCTTTTTTCAAGTACATAATTTTGTAAAACATGATTCTTCTAATTTCTGGTACCGACCGACCAAACAGTAATACTTCTAAAATAGCTGCACACTACCGTCAATGGCTTTCCGCACAAAATATTGAACATCAATACCTGTCGCTGGAGGACGTTGATTTGAGTCGCGAATCAAGCTCATTTCAAACCATACAATCAAATTTGCTCATTCCGGCTACCAAATTTATCATGGTGATGCCAGAGTACAACGGTTCTTTCCCAGGTATCGTTAAGTTGATGATCGATCGTTCCGATGTGAAAGCTTGTTGGCATCACAAGAAAATATTGATGACAGGCGTTGCCAGCGGACGTGCCGGAAACTTAAGAGGCATGGAGCATTTGACTGGAGCTATGCTTTACCTTAAAATGCATGTTCACCCAAACCGTTTGCCCATCAGCACTGTTGATCGTTTATTGGATGCAGATGGAAATATTACAGACGAAGACACACGCAAGGCCATTCAACTCCAATTACAGGAATTCATCGCTTTTTAAATAATTTCGAATGCGATTTCCACTGGTGTTGGCGTTTTTCATCCTGCTTTTTTTATTGCTTGATTATTACGTTTTTCAATCTATTCAGCATGTATCCGCTGCATGGAGTTCAACATCAAGAAATAAACTACATTGGACTTATTGGAGCGTTAGCATTTTCTCTATACTTGTTCTGATCTTTTTTGTTGTCACGGAAAAATCACATCCCAGAAGTTCATTTAAATTTTATTTGTTCGCCTTAGTCATAGGCCTATTCATTGCCAAGCTCATTGCCATGTTGTTTTTTTTGGTAGATGATGGACGCAGGTTGGTACAATGGTCCTGGTTTCGTACGCAACAACTGATTGCTCCAAAGGCAGAAACTGAAGACCTTTCCATAAGCAGATCAACATTTTTAAGTTGGCTCGGCTTGGCTATGGGCGGAACCCTGTATGGAACCTTGTTATATGGGTTCTCAAATTCTTATAATTATCAAATCGTCAGACAAAAACTACGTTTTTCGTTGTTGCCTAAAGCACTGGAGGGGTTGAAGATTGTACATATCAGCGATATCCATTCCGGCAGTTTTACCAATAAGTCGGCGGTAGAAAAAGGAGTCGAAAAAATATTATCACTACAACCGGATATTATTTTATTTACCGGCGATTTGGTAAACAATTTGGCGGATGAAATGAAGGATTATCAATCTGTATTCAGCAAGCTGAGAGCGCCTTTAGGCGTATATTCAGTATTAGGGAATCATGATTATGGCGATTATGTACCATGGCCGGATGATGGAGGAGTTTCTAAAAAAGCGAACCTTGAACTGTTGAAAAAAATTCAACAAGAGATGGGTTGGAATCTCTTGTTGAATCAACATGTTATCATTCAAAAAAACGGGGAATCATTTGCGTTGATCGGCATAGAAAATTGGGGTGCTAAAGCCAGATTCTCAAGGTATGGAGATTTGTCTCAAGCTTTTAAAGGACTTAATCCGCAATTGTTTTCCATCCTAATGTCTCATGACCCAAGCCATTGGAAAGCACAAGTTGTTCAGGAATATAATCACATTAATCTCACACTGTCAGGGCACACGCATGGTATGCAATTCGGCGTTGAGATTCCCGGTTTTCGCTGGAGTCCTGTACAATATCTTTACCCGGAGTGGGCCGGACATTATCAGTTTCAAGAACAACAATTGTATGTGAATCGTGGCTACGGTTTCCTTGGATATCCGGGAAGA
Organism: Ferruginibacter sp.; assembly: GCA_044353025.1. Taxonomy (GTDB): domain Bacteria; phylum Bacteroidota; class Bacteroidia; order Chitinophagales; family Chitinophagaceae; genus Ferruginibacter. The sequence continues at coordinate 1,870 of JBILCT010000188.1, forward strand.
GTGGGTGTTCTTCCGGAAATCACATTGATTGAATTATCATCAAATGCCCATTGATCAATTAGCTTGCGGATCTTTTGAAACCCGGTCTGCCTGCATGATTCCCACCTGAACGTGAGCGACCTTCATCGCTTGGACGACGATATCCTCCATCTGCCTCGTTCATTCTGATGGTACGGTTGTTGTAACGTTTACCATCCATGGCTTTGATCATCTTAGGAGCTGAATTTCTATCTACCTCAACCCAGGTATTCATTTCGCGCATATCAATTTTTCCGAGCACCTCTTTATTCATGTTACTCTCATCCAGCACAAATTGCAGGAAAGATGCTTTGTAAAATCCGTCTTTGGTACCAACGTTGATGAACAAACGCGCAAATCCATTGTCTCTTTTTGAGAAGCCGCGATCATTTCTTCCGGATGGTGTACGATCATTTCCTTCATTGCGTCTGGCTTTCTGATCCATCCGCACATTCAAATCGTCGGCTTGTTCGTAATATTTTAAAAAATGATTGAATTCTAATGCAGCAACACGCTGTAACACTTCTTCTTTAGAAACTGATTCAAACTTTTGCATCAAATCAGGCAAATAAGTTTCATAGTCGCCATGTGAAATGTCTGTGTGAATCAGCTTCTCCATGAAATGAAAGAACTGTCTTCTGCAAACCTCTTTACCGCTTGGAATATCTGATTTATGGAACTGTGCATTAATCATTTTCTCCAGATGACGAATTTTGAATAATTCGCGCACATGACAGATTGAAATACAAATACCACTTTTTCCTGCTCTGGCTGTACGACCACTTCGGTGGGTATACACTTCCATATCGTCAGGTAATTCATAGTTTATAACGTGGGTAACACCATCCACGTCGATTCCTCGGGCTGCCACATCAGTGGCTATAAGTAACTGTAAATTCTTGCTGCGGAATCTTCCCATGACCTTGTCTCGTTGTTGTTGGGTAAGATCACCATGGAGGGCTTCAATGTCATATCCGTTTTTGGATAATTGCTCAGCAATATCTTGTGCATCTGCCTTGGTTCTGGTGAAAATAATACCATACATACCCGGATTGAAATCTATCAGTCGCTTCAGCGTTTCATAACGGTGATTTGCAGCCGTCACATAATACTGATGGTCGATATTTGCATTTCCGCTGTTCTTTTTACCAACGGTGATTTCTTTGGGATCAGTCATGTAATTTCTTGAAATCGCACGAACTTCAGGTGGCATGGTAGCACTGAATAACCAGATGCTCTCGCGGTTGATCGTGTTTTTCAGAACAAAATCAATATCATCCCTGAAGCCCATGTTCAACATTTCATCTGCCTCATCCAGAACCACATATTTTACCTTTTGCAGATCAATGGCTTTTCTTTCTATCAAGTCAATGAGTCGCCCTGGCGTCGCCACTACAATTTGTACACCCTGACGAAGGTTACGTATTTGCATGGTGATAGAAGCACCGCCATAAACCGCTTCAGTATTTACTCCTTTGAGGTGTTTTTTAAAGCTTTGCAAATCATTCGTGATTTGTAAGCACAATTCACGCGTCGGACAAACGATCAGCGCTTGCGGATGTTTTTGAGTAGTGTCCATTAATTGTAATAATGGAAGTCCGAATGCAGCAGTTTTTCCTGTGCCGGTTTGCGCAAGTCCAACAAAATCCATCGTACCTGAAAGTAAGATTGGAATGGCTTGTTCCTGAATGGGGGTAGGGTTTTCGAAGCCAAGGGCCGCAATG
>JBILCT010000189.1:0-3599 GCA_044353025.1 Ferruginibacter sp.
TTAATCCCGATTTAATCGCACCAAAAATTCGTCGCGTATTTGCTTCGGATTCCAATCATTTACAGATAGTTTTTAGTGAACCACTTAATTATGCAGACAGTATATGGACGAATCGGATTAGCATTGACAATCGGAGTGATTGGATACTAGCATCAAAATGGAGAACACTTATGTATGATGAAGTTGAATTAAAACTATCATACACCCTTCGTGAAAATGAAATTCACACGTTGGAAATTCAAGGGATTAAAGATTGTGCTGGCAATGAAAATAGAAATCTACCATTGATAAGATTTGGATTGGCTGGCGTGTTGGATTCAGGTGACGTTGTGTTCAATGAAATCATGTTTAATCCACCGCCAGAAGGAGCTGATTATTTAGAACTGTATAATCGAAGCAATAAAATCATCCAACTATCAGACATAGTTCTGGCAAGGTTAAATGATCAGAACGAACTGGATGATTTGGTAAGTATCAATGCTCCAGACTGGGTATTGTTACCTGATGAAATGGTTGTTATGACCACCGATCCGGAATGGATACAATCCAATTGGAATCTATGTGATCAAGATCAAGTTTTTAAGATCGATCCCTTACCAGGAATGTATGATGAAGCTGGTAAAATTCGGTTGCTGTCTAAAACTGGAATGTGCATCGATGCTTTGGATTATGACGAGTCATGGCATTTCCCTTTGCTCACGAAGTTCGAAGGAATTTCCTTGGAAAGAATTTCTGTATCCATACCTACGCAACAATCTTCCAACTGGCATAGTGCTGCTTCAACAGTAAACTACGGAACACCTACTTGCAGAAATAGTCAATCTATGTATGAACAGATTTTACAAGATGCTGTGGTGTGTATTCCGAAGGTGATCAGTCCAAATAATGATGGACAAAACGACATCTTACATATTCGATATGAATTCCCTGATCCGGGTATGCTTGCGGATGTACAGATTTATGATGATCGAGGGCAATGGGTCAGAGATTTGGTCAAATCACAATTATGTGCAAGATCAGGCAGTTGGACCTGGAATGGGCTTTTAGATCATGGCAGAAAATTAAATCGGGGAGCGTACATAGTTTTCGTTCGTGTAATTGGTTTGACTGGAAAACTGGTAACATTCAAGCGTGTGTTTTATTTAGATGGTTGATACAAGACTCAATATTTCTGTTATTGATGAATATGATTTGTATAAGGTATTAGGGGGTCTAAAGTACCCATCTTTACCAGGGGAATCGGGTTAAATTTTCTATATAAAAGAGGCTTTGAAAATGTGTGTGACGAGCTGCGAATGAAAAGAAGAAAATAAAAGAAAAAAATGTCTTTTATGGTTAGATAATTCCGTTAATGAATACAAACGATACGAGACTACATCATACGATTCAATCACTAAAAATCATCAACAATGTCTTACACAAATGCTTTAAATCTCGGCTCCAAACAACAAGAAATGATTCGACTGCTTGAATTTCACACACATGAAATTCAATTCATGGAGAAATATTTGACGGAGGTCTTGAATAAAAATACCGCACAAGATGCCAGAAAAGCAGGAGAACATTTTCAAAACCTTTTGATCATTCATCGAAATCAAGTCGATGAACTGACTAAACGAATAGAAAACAATCATCATTTGGCATCACAAGAAGCAAAAGAACATTATGGAAAAATTGATGTCAGACTGGTTCAGGATAATGAAGCTATTTTAGACGAGGTCAAATCTATAGATCGAGTGTTTCTGGAATTAAGAAATGAATTCAGAATCTATTTGATGAAATGGATGTAAAATGAAAACAGGTTCGCCATTTTAAAATTCAAATATTAATAACTCATGGAACAGTCTATTTACCCTGATAATCTGACTGGAAAATATGAAGGTCCTCAAAGTCCGAATACCCCCTTGCGTTTATTGTCTGTTAAAACAATCATCGGAGAAAAAATAAGAACACCTAACGGTGAGGAAATGGGGATAATACATGATGTGATGCTGGATGTGATTCGTGGCGAGATTGAATATTACGTCGTTGAGTTTGGTGGTTTTCTTGGCTTTCATGAAAAACTGTTTGCAATTCCGAATAAATTGATGCGTGTAGATCCTGATGCTAAATCCTTTATTATTTTGATCAATCGGGATGTTTTTGAAAAGGCTCCGGGGTTTGATAAAAATCACTGGCCTTTAACCAATGAACATCAAAATTATGTTACACTCGACTGGAGCTTTTGGGAAAATCCAGGATAATCGATTTTAATAGACAAGTTGTTTTCTTATGGATGAAGCAGGGGCGATTTTCTGGGCAGCTGCTTAGCATTTTGCCCTTTTTTAATTTACATTGATTAATATTATACATCTACATTTGTTACGGATTTCCTTTTATTATTTGATCTGTGTTATGATCCTTTAACCCATATTTTAATGAAGTCATTCGTTTGCATTGGTTGGTTGACATTGTTAAGTTTAATCAACACAACAAATCTCTTCGCACAAACCACCATTTCTTTTTATGCTTGTGACACCACCCTTTCTGATCCGGGAATGAACTTACCTGCCGGTGATTATGCCTTTACGATTAAATCTCCCAATCGGGGCAGAATGGCCTACACTGTTGAAGATTATAACTCAAACTACGGCCCAGTTAATATCTATGACGGTTCTTCAACCTCCGCTCCCCTTTACACCACACTCACGGATCCATTCAATGCCCCCACCCAACGTTATGGCGGACAAACCAATGATAGTGCTATAACCATTTTGTTTTACGCTGCCGGTGATCCTACCGCACCACAGCACTTCAAAATCATTGTCCGTTGTGTGGAAACACCCCAAAACATTCCTGCTTTTCAACCCATAAAGTCACTTGCTGCCTTTGGCAATATCGAAAAGGCCGATTACGATCATGATGGTGACAATGACTTCTTAATTGGTGGAAAAATATTCAGAAACGATTCCTATTTCGATTCCACTTATTATTTTGAACGTATAAGCAATCCCATTACCAATTGGAACAACATCAAATTCGCAACCGCCGACTTTGATTCAGATGGTTTTAAAGATATTTTTATTACCGGATTCAATGCATATTTGGGCGGTGCCCAATCGGTAGCAGCCATCTATAAAAACAATGGCAATGGACAATTCACCTTGGTGACCACCACCAATTTTGCTGGAGCTGAACGCGGCGGATGCGCTGTCGTAGATTTCAACAACGATGGCAAACCAGATATCAGTTATACCGGACCAACCAGCTTTATCGGTAACTCCAACTGCATTTTCAAAGTTTATCTGAACAACGGCAATTTCAATTTTACAGATGCAAATATTACATTACCGGGCATCACCGGTTTGCTGGATGCTTCGATGAGTTGGGCAGACAGCGACGGTGATGGTGATAAAGACTTGTTGATTAACGGCTACAACAGCAGCAATGTCAATATCACCAAGTTTTACCGCAGATCAGGAAACAGCTTCTCTGAAATGAATATCGGTCTCTCACCAACCAGTGCCGGCGAAATTGCCTGGGTGGATCTGAACATGGACAGCAAACCGGATATCGTGAACCGAGGTGTTGCCACAGCAGGAAACTTAGATGCCATTCAA
>JBILCT010000190.1:0-3594 GCA_044353025.1 Ferruginibacter sp.
TTAACCATGATTGACAGACAATAGACTCTTCTTCGCCCATGTGCAAGAATAAAATCTTAGTTCCAATCTGTAATCCATCTGGGAATAAATTCATTTCTTCCATGACATCATAAATGCGATCGATTCCGAAGCTAATGCCAATTCCAGGTATTCCTTTCACGCCAAACAGACCGGTCAGGTCATCATATCTGCCACCACCCCCAATACTTCCCATATTCACACCGGCAGGTGCTTTTACTTCAAAAATGCAACCAGTATAATAATTCAACCCACGTGCAAGGGTAAAATCAATCGTTACTTTTGGTGATTGTTCAATTCTGTTTAACAACCAGGTTAGCGAGGAAACGGCTTCTTTTACTCCATCTGTATCTTTCAATAATGTTGATACTTGTTGAAGTCTCGCTTCGTTTGATCCTTCAATAGAGAGATATTGTTGAATCAAGTGCAGTGCATGACCGTCTATGCCTTTCGATTGCAGCTCGATGGAAACTTTTTCCCATCCTATTTTATCCAGTTTGTCGATGGCTATACTGATATCCGTGAGCCATGACGCATTTCCACAAGCCATGGCAAGACCGGCTAATATTTGTCGGTGATTGATTCGTATATCCACCTCCGTTAGTCCCAAATCGCGGAAACAATTTTGATACAATTGAATTAATTCCCACTCGTTGAAGTTAGATTGACTTCCAACGATATCTGCATCGCATTGTGTGAATTCACGGTATCTTCCTTTTTGTGGTCGATCTGCGCGCCAAACCGGCTGAATTTGATAGCGTTTGTATGGAAACGTGAGTGTGCCATGGTTCATTGCTACAAACCGGGCAAAAGGAATGGTTAGATCATATTTTAATGCTCGTTCAGTAAGGAGCGAAGAACTCTTCCCTTCCATTACTTTTTCAAAGCCTTCTCTTGCTTTCGCTTCATTTTTAGGATCGTTCAATCCGTTATTCAATATTTTGAAGATCAAACGATCTCCTTCTTCACCATATTTTCCCATGAGGGTATCCAATTGTTCCATTGCCGGGGTTTCCAATGGTTGGAATCCGAAAAGCTCAAAATTTGAACGAATGATATAGAGCAGATGATTCCGTTTTCGTAAGGTTTCTGCAGTAAAATCTCGTGTTCCTTGTGGGATGCTCGGTTTATTGCTCATAGTTTCTGGGTAGATTGTTGTTGGATGAATGCTTCGCATCCTTTTTGTATAAGATCAAAAACTGGTCCATAACCCGAAGCTGGTCCGTACCAGGGATCTTGAATATCCATCTTTAGCCCGGGGTAAGCAAATTCCATTAACAACCTGATGGGTTTATTGGTCAGCTCATTTCCAAACATGGTTTGCATTTCATCAATTACTTCCTGAGCCATGCAAATAATATGATCATAATTTTCCAAATCATCCCGGGTTATTCTACGAGAAGTTTGTGTGGATATATCAATTCCGTTTTGCTTACAAATTTGAATACTGTGCGGATGAGGGTGTTCTCCGTTATGAAAGCCATTCGTGCCAGCGCTGTCTATGTGCCAGCTAAGCCCCTGTTCTTTGACCATTTGTTCCATCACCCCTTGAGCAATCGGGCTACGACAGATATTTCCGAGACAAACCATTAAAATTTTCATAGCGCAAAGATACTTATTCAGAAAGGTTTATGGAAAATGAAGGATTGTTTCATCAGTGGCTGCAATTTTCATCACCTTTAAATGAAATCTTATGCAAATCTCTTTCAAACCCACCGCTGATCTGAATGATCTGCTTTTCGAAGGCCGAAATAAAGCGTATGGAGCTTATCTGTTAAGAAAACAATATCCACAAAGATTATCAATGGCATTACTAATTGTTTTTGGAGTTGTTATGGTTTGGGCATTTTGGACTTCCATTCAGCCCGCTCACATGGAAGAAAAAATAACTCGAACCCCTTTCGAAACAGTTGTTTATGAGATCAGAAAGACGGAGCCCGTTTTACCTAAAACAAAGGTTCAACCCGCTACATCGAAATCCTCACAAAGAAAAAAAATATCACAGTCTGGAAAAATTGTTATTACACAACAACCCATTCTTCCAGCCATCGTTCGTCCTACTTTAGGCGCAGGAGATTTTGATTCATCGGGAGAAGGCTACGGCAAAGGAATAACAGTGGCAGGATTTGGAAAAGACAGTTTACAACATGCAGGAATGAAGAAAATTATTTCAGATGGCCAATCAATACAAACAAATGTTGTAGATATAATGCCATCCTTTCCAGGAGGTATGTCAGCACTGAAAAGATTTTTAGAGCGGCATTTGGTGAATCCAAGAGATATGGAGCAGGACGAATCGATTACTGTCTTGGTTCGATTTCAGGTAGGGTATGACGGTACCTTGAAAGGTATAATGACGGATGAAATGATTGAACCGATTTTTATTGAGGAGATAAATCGGGTATTTTCAAAGATGCCCAAATGGGAGCCTGGTATCGCAGCCGGTCAAAAAGTAACGGTAAATTATCAGCTGCCGATTAAATTTTTAGGAGGTCAATAAAGCTTTAAAAACGAACTATCTTGCGCCAAAATTTAATCATGGAGCCAAGTACAGATATGAAAGCGCGGAATAACAAAATCATGCGCAGCATCATGGATTGGGGGATGGGTATCCTTTGGTTGTGCATGGGAATATTTTTCATCTTTGTAAAGCATTTCAGCCAGGTTTTGGCAGCACAATATGACGATCCGGTTATGAAATGGTTTGGAGGGGTATGTATTGTGTATGGGATATTCCGCATGTACAGAGGATACAAAAAAAATTATTGATGGCTATGATGAAACGAATGATTCCAGGATTTTTGATAGGCATTACTATGTTGATATCTTGTAGTGACACAAAATCAGATGCCAACGAGAAAAAAGACAGTCCTGAATTGGGAGAAATCTTCATCAGTGTTGATGAATCTTTTCGTCCTGTGATTGAGCAACAGATAAAGATGTATCAGCAGTCTTACCCAAACACAAAAATTCATGCACAGTATAAATCAGAGGCTGATTGTATGCGCGATTTTTTCTTTGATACAACGAATCGCATGGTTATCGTGGGGAAAGGTTTGGAGCGGAAGGAGTCAATTTTTTTGAGAGATTCGTTGGGATATTTACCCGGAGATCAGGAAATAGCCACGGATGCGGTGGTTTTATTACTTCATCGAGATAATCCGGATAGTATGTACACTAAAGCAGGTTTGCGAGATGCGCTCAATGGGAAGTCTATTCGAAAAAAAACATTTGTGTTTGACGGTTTAAACGCCACGAGTACGGTTCGTTATATTCGTGATTCTATTTTGTTGGGGGAAAACTATGACAGTTCAATTGTACGGGCAACCAAGAGTTCTGCTGAGGTGATAGATTATGTGGCTAGCCATCCGGAAGCTATTGGGGTTTTGGGTATTAGTTGGGTAGGGAATCCCGAAGATTCTGAACAACAGAAAAAAGTACACAACTTGAAGTTAGCGTATGTCCAATGTGAAGTTTGTGAGGGTAAGCCATTTGTTAAGCCTATGCAGGCCAGTATGTTGACAAGAAGATATCCGCTACTTCGTCCTATGCACTATCTGATTAAAGAAAATTTCA
>JBILCT010000191.1:0-3578 GCA_044353025.1 Ferruginibacter sp.
GGGCCACCCGCACAACATCGTTCTAAGGAAATTATGGTTTATTTGAAAAATATCGCATAGTAGTGTGACAAATCATAGCCCATTCTGTCTTGAACTTTGATGCAAATGATTGAATGAATACTGTGATTTTTTTTGAGCTTGTTCGCGATTAGTATATTGATTACGCTGATTTTCTTCCCGCTCATTGGCCGCGGAGGCCATTAAAGCTGAGTGAGAATGAGAACAGAGAACGGTTATCTCACTTCGCTCTCAATCTGTTTCTCACGCTGAATTTCCCGGGCCACCCGCACATCGTCGTTCTAAGTAAATTCTGGTTAATTTGAAAATTAGTTTTTAGTAGTGTACCAAAGCGCTCATGTATCATCGAAGCATGATAAATAATATCATTTCAATTTCAAGGAGCGAAACAATGGATTGAAACATCAGATAATGTCTAGCTGCTTGAACACTAGAACTGTTGGGTTTACTACTTGGCGAAGCTTTAAAAAATCCAAGCAAAAATCATTTAGAACGATGCTGTGCGCGTGGCTTGGGAAAACGAGCGGAGCAATTCGTTTTCCCTTGATTTTTTCTCCCTTTTTGATCAAGCAAAAAGGGATGGCCTCCGCGGCCAAAGAGCGGGAAAGAGCATCTTTGATTGTTCAAATATTGAATGTGGTTCGATCCATTCCTATTAGAAATTTGATGCGAATGATTGAATGAACACTATGATAATTTTTTTAAGATTGATTGATGAATGTAAACTTTATCAAAGCCCATCATTTCATCAATTCAATCACAGTGCAAACAAATGAACATATCATCTCATCGCGGAAACAAATTCAACCTGAAACCTTTAAACCCTTAAACCTCCCAACACATTCAACGTCCCCACTAACCCTCATTCAACTCCTCCAATTCCTGCTTCACAAAAAGCATTAATTTTTCAATGGTTTCAGATGAAAAGTCGAAGGTTAATCCTGCTGCTTGATATAACTCAGGTAAGGTTACCGTGCCACCCAAAGAAAGGGCCTTGCAATAATTTTCGATCGCTTGTTCTTTGTTTTCGCGGAATTGCATCCACATCCCTATCGCGCCCAACTGGGCAATCCCATATTCAATATAATAAAACGGAACTTCATACAAATGAAGTTGTCGCTGCCATCCATAGGCACGGTATGATTCCAATCCACTAAAATCAACCACTCCATCTGCATACTCATCCAAGATATTCATCCAGGCTTCCGTTCGCGCTTGAACATTATGTCCCGGATTGGCATAGATCCAATGCTGAAATTTATCAATGATGGCTATCCAAGGGAACAGCGTAATCACACGCTCCATCTGATGTATTCTTGCACGCTTCCAATCTTCCTCACTTGGAAAAAACGGTTTCCAATAATCCATAGTGAACAATTCCATCGACATACTCGCCACCTCCGCGATCTCCATGGGGTATTCCTTAAAGCCGGCTAACGGTAACGCATGTGCGAGGAATGAATGAACGGCATGCCCTCCCTCATGAACCATCGTTGTTACATCATGCATCTGTCCGGCCGCATTCATGAAAATAAATGGCGCTCCGCTCTCCGCCAACGGACAATTATATCCACCGGGCGCTTTGCCCATCCTACTCTCTAAATCCAAATGCCCCATCTCTTTCATCTTAACCAAACAATCTGCAAAAAACGGATTCAATTCATGAAAACATTGAATGGTTTTGTCAAGTAGATCTTCCCCGGTCTTAAATGGATGCAACGGTTTCTGACCCAAAGGTTCTGCTTCCAGATCCCAAGGCCTTAATTGATCAAGACCCAATGCTTTTCTTTTGCGTTCATGAATTTCTCGAACCAATGGAACGACCTGCAACTTAACCGCTTCCTGAAATTGGATGCACTCCGCTTCCGTATAATCAAAACGACCAAGTTCCTGAAAACGGTAAGCCGTATAACTTGGCATATCCGCATTCCCGGCTTCCTGATTGCGAATCGTTAAGAGTTGATCAAACAACTGATCCAGTTTCTCACGGTCTTGTCCGCGACGTTGCTGAATCAAATGATACACAGACTCCCGAATATTTCTATCCGAACTCTCCAAAAATTTTGCGGCTTGTTGAAGGGTATTTGTTTTTCCTTCCACCTCCACCGTCATGGCGCCTGAAATTTGTCCGTATTGCTGTTGAAGCACCGCCATCTCAGCTTGAAGCGGAATATTGGATTCACGGAACAATTCGACACGCTTGCGAATGTTTCTGAAATAAACTCCGTATTGTTTAGCATCCAATTGATCTATCAAAGAACAAGAAAGCAACTTCTTATTCAGTTGATCCGCATAAGGCTGAATCTTAGGCTGAATGTTCAAACAAAAATGTTGAAAGGCTTCTTCCAATTCCTTGTTTTGGGTATCACAAGTCATTCGAATCTGCCTCCAGCAAGCATCTTCACTCACCACCGCTTCTAATTCACTTTGATCCAACAGGAAATTTTCCAGTTGTTCCAATGAATCGATGGGTCTGGATAAAAGATTTTCAAAATAAGGTTCCAGTGACTCCCAGTCTGTCAGCTGAAAATTTTCAGGTACAAAACGACGAGGGAGTTTTTGAATGGATGCAGAATAGGTCATAGGTTCAGGGTACAGATTATCTTATGCCATTTTACGTGGCGCATTTACTTTTTTAGCTGGTGCATTTTTAACCGCTGCTGCTTTTGCTGGAGCTGCGGTAGCTTTAGGGGCTGATTTTTTTTCTACAGGCGCCTCAACGTTTTCTTCTTCAGAATTGTTCTCTGAATGCTTCAGTTCGATGTTGTTTTTGGTCAATTGCTCAAACCATTTCACCATCTTTTTCATATCCGAAACATACACACGCTCAGAATCCATGGTTGGATAAACTTTGGAGAAATATGCTTTGAGCTCGGTCGTTTGACCAACATTCGGAAGCGCTTCTGAAGAAGCCTTCATCGCGGTAAAAACTTCCAAAAGATTTACATTTTCACCGGTTGTATATACTTCAATACTTTCCAGATGAGAAAAACTATGCATCCGGTTGCTGACAAATTTGGTAGTTTTGTCTTCTAGTGAACGGACGATACCACCGTCGGCTTTTGAACTAATCAATTCAAACAAGCCACTCAGACCAGTAACGCCCACCAATTTGCTGTATTCCATGTTTATCAAATTTTAGTGAACAAAGGTAACGGATACCAATTAAAACCGATGCCCGAGTTTCTTTAAAATAATCGCAAAAATTATCTCCGTATTATCAATCTAAACCGCCTTATGAAAGAAGTTGCGCTCATATTTATCTTTTGCTGTTCCTTCACAAATTTTACGATGGCTCAAGAACGTTTTGGGCGAATGGTAATGGATGCCAACACAGGAAATCCCGTTTTGAAAGCAACCGTTTCTTTGATGGAGGAAAAAGAAGGAGCAACTCCTTTACTCAAAACGACCAATGAAAAAGGTGGGTTCTTTTTCACAGATTTAAATGCCGGAAACTATCGGTTACGCATTACAGCGATTGGATACCTTCCCTTTGAACAACGATATAAAATCCCTTTTTCTGAAAATACGGATAGAATCATTCGTTTAAGCAAAGACAC
>JBILCT010000013.1:0-12122 GCA_044353025.1 Ferruginibacter sp.
GATAATGCGTACAGGCCAACAAAATCGTGTCCATTTCAGCATCCTTTCCCAACAAATGATCGAGATGCATCCGTACTGCTTCTAATGACGCTGGGTCCGATTGTAAATGTCTCTCCACAATGGAAACCCAACTCGGACAAGCCTCTTGGCTGACCTTGATATCCGGAAAAAACTTTTCGATTTCCAACAGATACGATTCCGACCGAACCGTTCCCCTTGTACCCAGCACGCCCACACGTCCGGATTGGGTGTATTGACCAATCACTTCTGCCGTTGGACGAATCACGCCCAACACTCTTCGATTTGGATCGATATTCGGTAAATCAATTTGCTGAATACTGCGCAATGCCTTAGCAGATGCGGTATTACATGCCAAGATCACTAATTGACATCCCTGATCAAACAACCACTTTACCGCTTCCAGCGTATATGTGTAAACAGTTTCGAAAGATTGTTCTCCATACGGTGCACGGGCATTGTCTCCCAAATACAGATAATCGTACTGAGGTAATTTGGCAACCATTTCACTTAAAATGGTCAACCCTCCATAACCGCTGTCAAATACTCCAATGGGTTGTTTCATATCAATCATGCAAAGTCCAAAAATAAGAAAGCCACTCGGGTTAGAGTGGCTTTATCAATACTTTTTAAACACTTATGGTTTTTTGGCAGGTGCTGGTGTTTTCGACGCATCCTTAACCCCCATTTTAGTTTTCACCATTGGTAATAAATCATCTCCTGGAGGTGCAACAATCACCGCATTTTGATCAAGCACATAGTCATATTTATTTTCTTTAGCCACCATACGAATGGTTTCTAAAGCCTTGGTTCTGATCGGTGCAATTTTTTCTTGCGCCTTTGCTTGATAACGCTCCTGCGCTTCTTGATTCCAGTTCTGCACTTTTTGATATAAAGTCACCAGTTCGTTTTTCTTGATCTCTTTCATGGTAGAAGAATACTTCAAAGAGTCTTTGACAAACATGCTGTCTTTTTCATTCAACTCACGCATCAGATCTTGTCCGATTTGTGCAAGCTCTGCCTGATATTGCTTTAACTCTGCATCTGCTTTCTCTGCCTCCGGCATGATGGAAATAAGCTCTTCAGAATTGACGTAAGCGATTCTGTTTTGTGCCTGTCCGTTGCTGTACATACCCAATCCGAGGGCTGCCATTACGATGATTTTCTTCATGTATTTAATTTTAAAAATTGAATGATTATTTGATGCCCAAACTCTTCAGAATATCTTCACTCTTATCCAGTTTGGGATCGGCAAAGATAACGGTAATTCCCTCACTTTTATCGAGGATAAAATCATAAGAACGCTCCAATGCCAAACGCTGAACAGCACTGTAAACCTTATCCTGCACAGGTTTGATCAACTCTTGTCTTTTCTTGAATAAATCTCCTTCAAATCCAAAACGCTTCCGTTGCAAATCACGCAGCTCTTTTTCTTTATTGAAAATTTCATCTTCTCTTTTTTTCTTCAGATTGTCGGGTAACATGATTTGCTCTGATTCAAAATCGCGGACCAGTTTATCTAATGCCTGCTGCTTTTGATCAATTTCCTGTTGCCATAGAAAACTGAATTGATCAAGGCGAGACTGTGCATCCACAAACTCAGGCATCTTCTCCAGAATATATTTGGAATCAATGATCGCATACCGTTGTGAATAACCCAGGTTGCAGCTAAATACAAAACCAAGCAATAAAAGAATAATCTTATTCATATCCTTGTGTTGATTTAATTTATTATTCCGCTTCTTGTCCAAGCATAAACGTAAACTTAGCAGCTCCCTTCAAACCTGATCCTGGTGTAAATCTATCCAGTCCTACCCCATAATCAAAACCAAGCAATCCAAACATCGGCAGGAAGAAACGCATCCCCACTCCCACTGATCTGCGTAGTTTGAATGGATTATAATCTTTGAATGAATACCATCCATTGGCTGCTTCGAAAAATGTAAGTCCGTAAATTGTACTACTTGCACTAGTGCTAAACGGATAACGAAGTTCCAGAATATATTTGTTAAAGATGGTAAAAAATTGTGAAGGTGTTCCGCCATCCGGATTCACACGCGGATTAGAATTGCTGTAGATCGGATAACCACGATGTGCAATGATATCATAACCCAACAAGGCCTGCGTATTACTCAAACCTGCATCACCCACCTGAAACCTTTCGAATGGAGAAACTTCCAGCTTGGAATTATATCTTCCAATAAATCCAAACTTGGCAGCTGCACGTAAAATAAACTGACGATTCTTTTCTGGTCCTCTCGCCTTTCCAATTGGCGTATACCAGTCGCCTGTAAAACGCCATTTATGAAACTCAGGCAGTGAATAACGATTCGGATTGTTTTGATTGATACCTAACAAAGAATATGGCAAGGTGAACTGTCCGCTCAACATGAAATTCGATCCGCTGGCTGGGAAAATCGGATTTGGTCCGGCGGAGTTACGAAGCAATGCCAACTTCAAACTGATGTTCGTTGAAGTGCCATTGCTGAACCCACTAAAAATTTGGTTATAATTTTTCAGTTGATATTGCTGAAGATTCACCGAATAAATCAGATTGAAATAATCATCCGGCCATTTCAACTGCTTACCCAATGAGATGCCTGCACCCACTGTTTTCAGATAAGATGTATCTCCGCAATCACGACAAAATCTTCCAAATTGATCAATGGTGTTGGAAAATTTAGTGTTGTAATAATTGATAGAGAATGTATTTCTTTTCTTTCCTCCAAACCATGGTTCCGTAAAAGAGAAATTGTATGAACGATAAGCCCGACCATTCGATTGAATACGCAAACTCAATCGCTGTCCGTCTCCGGTAGGCAATGGATCCCAGGTAGATTTTTGTAAGATGTTTTTGATGGAGAAATTGTTGAAGGTCACACCCAAGGTTCCCGTTAACCCAATCCCTCCACCGAAGCCAGCAGAAAGTTCTAACTGGTCTGAAGATTTTTCTTCTACTTCCCAATTGATGTCAACAGTTCCGTTATCTGCATTGGGTACCACATTCGGATTGATTTTTTCCGGATTGAAAAATCCAAGCTGACTCAATTCGCGTTGTGTACGAATGATATCGGAGCGGCTGAATTTTTGTCCGGGCAAGGTTCTCATCTCACGCAATACCACATAGTCTTTGGTTTTATCATTTCCCGAAACGGTGATGCTGCCATAGGTTGCCTGCGGACCTTCGGCGATACGGATTTCAAAATCGATGGTGTCATTATAAACGGCTGTTTCAATCGGATCGATTCTAAAAAACAGATAACCATCATCCTGGTATAAACTGCTGATGTCTCCACCTTCCGCAGATAATTGTTTTCCCAAACGTTTGTTGAGCAGATCCAGATTGTATATATCACCTCGCTGAATACCCAGCAAAACAGTCAAAATGGAGTCTGAATACTTGGTATTACCGGACCAATTGATGTCGCCAAAATAATATTTGCTGCCTTCTTTGACTTTGATATCAATATCTAAATGCCCCTGCGGATTGATGATTTGCGTATCTGCTACAATTTGTGCATCTCGCAATCCTTCCCCGTTGTAATAGTCCAAAACTTTTTCTTTGTCCTCTTCGAATTTGATTTCATTGAATTTAGATCCGGAGAAAAATTTAAACCTAAAATAAGGATCCAATACTTTTAAGGTACGCGTTACCGATAAGAAACCATAGTCTTTTAGGTATGCGTTGAAAGGATAATTCTCAACTGTGGTATCTCCATATGGATTAGCGATGGTAGAAGGTTTCAGCGATAGTCTACCCATCTCCTTCGTACCCTTCATTTGTTTTTTTAGCTTATTTTCTTCCACTAAACGATTACCGGTAAAATGTAACGAGTGTATTCGAACTCGTTTCCCTTTATCGATCTGAAAATCCAGAGAAATACCGTTGTTGATGCCCTCGATCAAAATATCCTGACACGTGATTTCAACGTTACGGTAACCTTTCTCATAATAAAATTTTCTGACAGACTCAATCGCACTCAGCTTCATATTTTCCGTCAGCACCCGATCTTTGGTCAATCCGATTTTAGGTTCCAGATCGTCTTTTTCGGTTTTGGAAATACCCAACAATCTAAAATCCACCAATCTTGGACGTTCCGTGATATTGATTTCGATGTAAATGTTTTGATCTTCCAATCGAGTGATATAGATGTTTACCATGGAAACCAAACTTTGTTTCCAGAGTTTAGCAATGGCTTTGGAGAAAGCATCTGAACCAGGCAGCAATACTTTATCACCCACCGCCAATCCGGAGATGGAGCGAATCAGTGCAGGATCAAATGCCTTGGTACCGGTAACTTCTATTTCAGCAATGGTGTAAGGCTTAGGGTATTTTGCATTCAGCATTTCGAGCAAGGCCGGATTCACGGAAACAGGCATCGTATCTTGTTGAGCGTTGGCCCTGCTTACTAACATAAAAAAAAGAACCGGTAGCAAAGACCGGATCGTGGCTAAATACATCCGTGATGTTTTGGTTCGGCAAATTATGCCCATGAATGAAAACGATTTGTTAAATGAAAACCCATGCATAGATCTTTTTTAAATTAGTTTGATTGCATGGATTGAATCTGTTGACCTGTTTTTCCAAAACGACGCTGACGACTTTGAAAATCCAGGACAGCTTCATATAAATTTTCTTTTCGGAAATCAGGCCAAAGTACGTTACTAAAATATAGTTCAGTATATGCGAGTTGATAAAGCAGGAAATTACTGATTCGATATTCTCCACTGGTTCGAATCATGAGTTCAGGATCAGGAATATCTGCAGTATTTAAATACTTGGAAAATAACAATTCATCGATTCCTTCTGCATGTATTTTACCGGCTTGTACATCTTTGGCCATGTTTTGAATGGCATGAATGATTTCCCAGCGACTGCTGTAACTTAAAGCCATTACCAAGGTCATACCCGAATTTTTTCCGGTTTCCAAGATTGCTTCATCCAGTTCTTTCCGAGCATTTTCAGGCATCCGTTGCAAATCACCTATCACTTGCAATCGAATGTTATTTTTATTCAGTGTAGGCACCTCTTTACGTATGGTGTCCACCAATAATTCCATCAGTCCAACAACTTCATCCTGTGGCCGATCCCAATTTTCTGTACTGAACGCATATAATGTGAGAAATCCAATACCTAATTCTGCAGCGCCTTCCACAATGTCGCGCACGCTCTCAACCCCGTTCAGATGTCCAAACAAGCGGTCTTGGCCCTTTTCTTGCGCCCACCTACCATTACCATCCATAATGATGGCTAGGTGACGAGGTAATTTTTCCGGTTGAATTTGATCACGTAAACTCATGGCCGCCAAAGTTACCAAAAAATAAGGTATTTCAAGGGATTAGATGCCGGCTGCAGCCTGTTCAAAGGAATTCAATCACAACTGATATCCGCATTTATTATAAACATACCTTCAGAAACAGAGAAATTAAAAAGAATGATCTAAAAAATTAGAAGCCGTAAAGGAAAGACAATAGGCAATATTGAATACTCCAAGTGAGTTGTCAATATCGAGGCAAATTCCTCAGCAAATTTTGAAACCCTGCTTTCATGCGCCCTACATTGGATGCGCGAAAAATGTCAGTGGTGATTAGTACATCACTTTTGGACAACGATATGAACCGATATTGAAGGTCAATCCTAATTCCAAAATCCCATATTGATCTTTTTGTTTGCTCCAACCACGTTGTTGGCCTCTTTTAAATACAGGTTTTCCATCCGAACTTAAAAAACGTGATGGGTCTTGCAGGTACTCACGACTGATCCGATCTGGATTGTCTACTGGCAAACCAGTTAACTCCGGATTAAATCCGTCTCCCACATAAACTGTACTCACATCATCCAAATAATCTGTTGTTGTAAAACGATGTGCATATTCAACATTCAGGTTTACGCGCTTGGAGATGCTGTATTTGATACCTAATCCAAAAGGAACAATCAGTGCTTGTGTGTTGTATGCGGTAGATTGTCCTTCGGTTTTCAAATCAGCAAGATTCCAGAGAACACCGTCTTGGTCTCTGGCTTTTGGATTGAAGCTAAACAAGCCAACGCCCAAAGTGACATAAGGTGTGAAGCCATAGTTGACATCACTTGGAATATATCTGAAGAAATTAAAATCTCCTTGAATTGTAAACTCATAGATGTCTGAGGTAAAACTCAAATTCCGGTACCACTGGTAGGTGCCTTCTTTGTGATAACTATCCGCATAGCCAAGTTGGGCGTACTTACCAGAAGCACGGAGGGATATATAATGTCCAAAACTTTTTCTTACAAAAATTCCAAACGCAGGTAATGGATTTTGTAATCCGGAGTTGGTGTTTAAATCTCCAAAATAATGCGCAACACCTATGGTAGCACCTATTTCTCCCTCATGGAAGTTTCCGGTATTTTCATAAAATTGAGCTTGTACTGCAGAAAATGTTCCGGCACACAAGAATAAAAACAGCATTACACGCTTGAGCATGGTTATTGAGTTTCAGATTATTTTAGTGTTCAAAGATAAGTTGAACAGATAAATGAACGATAAAAATAGAGAATAATTGCTCCAAAGACTCGTCACTCAGTCCATTTTTTGTTAAATAAACAGGAATTTGAAGGCTTAATGCACCCTAAGTCCGACGCTCATGACATGTTCCAAAGGATCTTCACGCATGATTTGTCTTATTTTAAAATGATAGGTCCCTTTTTTCTGAAATGATTTTGGCTGACCGGTCATAAGGCCTCTTACTTCCCATATATCATCCATTCCGGTTCCCAGCCAACCTTGTGCATCGTTCCCTAAGGGTACATTCACGCGTTGACTTCTAAATGTATCTCCCGGTTGTTGTAAAGACACTTCCAACCATATATTATTGTATGCGTATGCATCTGTATGTCTTAACACCAAGAATAATTGATGTTGCTTGATCGTGTCATCTATTTGAAAACTACCTTGAATTTCTTTGGAAGCATACCATTGGTGCTTAGGGATGGTAACGTTGTGTTCGTAAATGTTTATTTGATCACAACCTGAGAAAACGAACAACAGGCAGATACAAATAATCAGAACATTTGAACGCATAGATGGAATCAATCGCTTTTTTGTTTTCATCATAATACATTTAGAACCTGTTCCTTTGCTTTTTCCAATTCGTCTTTCATGGTAACCACACATTTTTGAATTTCGGCATCGTAGGCCTTGCTTCCAGTTGTATTGATTTCTCTTCCAATTTCCTGAAGCATAAAAGATAATTTCTTCCCTTTGCTCGGGTCTGAATCCTGAATTAAGGTCATGAAATAATCACCATGCTGTTTTAACCGAATCTGCTCTTCATGAATATCTATCTTTTCCAGATAATAAATAATCTCCTGTTCCATTCGGTTACCATCAATGTTATCTCGGCCAACATGTTTTTCCAACAATTGATTGATTTCTTCACGAATTCTTACTTCACGATTGGGAGCAAGTTGGAAAATCAATTTTTCTTGTTCGCGAATGGCTTCAATGCGCGCTTTTAAATCCGCCTCTAAAATATTTCCTTCCGCTCGTCGATGTACATTGAGTGCTTCGATGGCCTCCTTTAAAACCGCACGAAATGTTTCATATTCTGATTCGTCCATTTGATCTGTTCCGGGTATCACTACCTCCGGTAATCGAAGTAATGAACTCAATATGGATTGTGTATCCATTCCCATCTCATTGGCCAATGCAGAAAGCTGGGTATAATAAGACTTGATTAAATCGGTATTAATGACTACAGGTTTGGCGGTTCCATTTTGCTTGATGATAACAACACATTCAATCGTACCGCGTATCAAAGAGTCCTGTAATTGCTGACGAATATCAAACTCAAATGATTTTAAAAGTGAAGGCAACTTGAGTGAGAGTTCAAATTGTTTTCCATTCAATGCTTTGATATCAACTAAAAATGTTTTGTCGCCTATCGTGCGTTCTGCTCTTCCAAATCCGGTCATTGATCTGATCATGTTAAATGATTTGCTGCAATATACGAAGGCATTGGCTTTACATCATATAATTAAAGATTTCAAAAATGATGTTATTACAAACTGCAAAAAAAATCAAACTCCAATCATCCATCAGAAACTTTGAAAAAAAGAAAGTTGCAGACATAAAAAAAGTCCGATTAGAAAACCGGACTTTAGAATGGATGGGTTAGTAAGTACAGGAAAAATTAATTTCCTGACACAATATTAAACTCTTTTTCTTCTATTGAGAAAAATATTTTTATCTATTTTATCAACATTTTTTTTGCGACTGTGGAAAAGCGAAATCGAATGTGCTTATTGATGATTCAATTATGCTGTCAATGCAGCCATAAAAAATTGAAACCTACAAAGTATCATTTGAATTTTTATCCTGTGATTTTTAAAAAATAATTGTTTCATGTTGTTGTGAATCAACATCAATAATCTTTCAAGACACTTGTGTACATTGCTTTTCAACAACTTAAAATATTGATCAACATGATTCAATAAACAATTCAGTGCACCACAACATCAAAACATTTATTCAATCCGCCTACCTTTACAAGGATCAATGAAATTCAAAACCCGCTGAATTGAATACCGATCAAAAATTACTTTTAACAACCGGAAATTTTTTCTTGTACCCATTGCAAAAAATGATATTCCGAAAAGAAAATCAGCATCCATGAAATTTGAAACGCCCATAGCTGTAACAGAAATTGCATCCTGGATTGGCGCGCACCTGATAGGAAACACCACTGCCTTCGCAACAGGTATCAATGAGATCCATAAAGTGGAATCTGGTGATCTTGTTTTTGTAGACCATCCTAAATACTATGACAAATGTTTACATAGCCAGGCAACCTTTATCATCATCAATCAGGAGGTAGCTGTTCCTGAGGGAAAAACATTGCTAATCGTTGATCAACCCTTTGATGCTTATTGTACGATCGTAAATAAACTTCGTCCGTTTGAACCTAATCATTCCTTGATTGGAAAACAGAGTTTCATTGATCCAAGTTCTGAACTCTTCCCACAGGTTTATGTTGGACATCATGTACATATCGGAAAGGATTGCATCATTCATCCGAATGTTACCATTCTTGACAATTGTATCATTGGCGACCGAGTTGTGATTCAACCCGGAACAATTATCGGAAGCTCAGCTTTCTATTACAATACAAAAAAGAACAGAGCAGTTTGGTATAAAAAAATGCCGGACTGTGGAAGGGTGATCATTGAATCTGATGTTGAAATTGGAGCAGGATGTACCATTGATCGAGGTGTTTCTCATGATACCATCATTGGAAGTGGAACCAAACTTGATAACATGGTTCATATTGGTCATGATACTGTCATTGGAAAAAATTGTTTGATAGCCGCTCAAACCGGCATTGCAGGAGCAACTACCTTGGAAGATGGGGTTGTTTTGTGGGGACAGGTTGGCGTCAATAAAACACTCACCATTGGTGCCAATGCCGTGGTGATGGGACAAAGTGGTGTGCACCATTCTATTGAAGGCAATAAAGTTTATTTCGGCACCCCTGTACAGGAAGCTCGTATCAAACATCGCGAATTCGTATGGATAAAACGCATCCCTGAATTATGGAATAAAATGATGGGAAGCGAACCCAATGAAAATGATTAGTGCGCATTTTTTTTGATTAACTCCGCGCAACAATAACTCAACGTATCCGCTAAACTCCGGTATGTGAAATCAGGCAAGGTTTTTTTCAATTTACTGTTATCATACATAGAATGACTCAGTGAAGATCTTGCAGTTTCTCGTGTAACTAATGGTGTTTTACCTGTCAGCTTACTTTTAATCCACTCCAGTCTCCAAACCAACTCCGCTATCCAAGGCTCTACTTTCCTTTGTGGTCTTTTGCATCCGAATGCATCTGCGATACCATCAAAAACTTCTTGATAACTTTTGTTTTCTGCAACAAGGATGAACCGTTGTTGATCAACATCAGCATCCATCAGACTGATCATCGCCCATGCCACGTCACGCACATCCACAAAACCGTTCACACCGGTGGAATACCAGTTGAAACCTTCATACACATTTCTGAAAATAGCGGTAGATCCATCATTCCAATCGCCCGGACCTAAAATGATACCCGGATTCACGATAACAATTTTCAATCCTTCTGCACCACCTCGCCAAACTTCCAACTCTCCCCAATATTTACTCTCTCCGTAAACGCTTTTGTTTTTTTGAGAAGTCCATGCTGTTTCTTCAGTGATCGTTTGATTACTTCTACCCAATGCAGCTATTGAACTGACATGAACGAGTTTATCTACATTATTTCTTAAACATGCATTCACCAGATTCTCCGTTCCTACCACATTGATTTGATAAAGTTTTTCTCTGCTTCCGGGAGCATAGTTGATAAAACCTGCACAATGATACACCTGTTTCACGTCTTTCATCCAATCGTCCATGCTCACCACATCCAATAAATCTCCCTGAATCAATTCCAAATTGGAATGACTTTGCAATTCAGGATATCGTTTATGATAAAGTGCGCGAACCTTTTTTCCTGATGCCAACAATTGGTTGACCAACTCACAACCCACCAAGCCTGCCGCACCGGTTACCAAATGAATTGTTGAATTGGACATTAATTTTTTTCTTGAGAATAGTTGTAAAATCCTTTGCCTGTTTTGCGCCCAAGATTTCCCGACTTAACCCGTTCAATTTGAAGTGCCGATGGCTGAAATCTGGGTTCCTGTTGAAAAGCTTCATATAAAGATTGAGATACAGCCAAATTGATATCGTTTCCAATCAAATCCATCAATCTGAATGGCCCCATGCGAAATCCAACGGATTCCATCAGATCATCTACCGTTTCCATGGTAGCAATACCTTGCTCCACCATTCGCATTGCTTCCAAATAATAATGCCTTGCTACACGATTCACAATAAAACCGGGAGCATCCGTACAACGCACAGATGTTTTTTTCAATTGATCACAAAACGAAACCAATTGATCTATTACCATTGAATCCGTTTTCTTTCCTTGAACGACTTCAACCAACTTCATCAAGGTAGCTGGATTGAAAAAATGAAGTCCCGCCACCCGATTCGGATAAGGCAGTCCATTCTGCAATTGATCAATAGATAAAGAAGATGTATTACTGGCATAAACAGCATCAGGACCATTGACGGCCATTACTTGTGAAAACAGGGAAATTTTGATGTCCATTCTTTCAACAATCGCTTCAATGAATAAAGGAGCAATCGCTTGCTCAACTTGTGTAGTAAAACTGATTCGTTGAAAGATTGACTGCACATCTGATTCCGTCAACTTTCCCTTTGCCTGTAAACTTTGCAGGTTACGCAAGATGGATTGCCGTGCTTTCTCTAACACATCCGGATTCAGTTCAAGTAATATGACCTGAACGCCATGCTGAGCGGCACATTGTGCAATTCCACTTCCCATGGTACCGGCACCTGCTACACTGATTTGATGAAACATGTTACAAAGGTAGGAACAGAAAATGATGCATGACAAAAAAAACGGCCTCCGTTTGGAAGCCGTTTGAAAATGCAATGTTGATTAAGCTTTTTTGCGTTTGAAGATGTAGCGCGTAATAAATATACCGGCACCATCATCTTTACCAGCATCACTTTCCACACCTGTATTAACAAATGCAAGCTCCCACCCTTCTTCAATCATGGTATTGATTTTTGAAGTGATCACCGCATCATTTGCTGCGATGTTCTGAAAACGGATACCTCCAATGTTGTAAAAATTCAAAAGCTTCGTCTCATCATAACCCTTCACACGAATATCTGAACGGTCAGATTTGTTGCGCTCATCTTCTTCTGTATCACTGCGAACTGTAGTAAATTCTTTATAATTACGTGTGTCATTCACAGAGATGATACGAGATCTTCCCAATCCCATGGGAACAATTGACTCAACAGAAGTAATCACTTTGTACTCATAAGCCTGCGCATTGGCAGAGAAAAAGGTTGTTGATACGAGCAACAACAGCATCAGAAATTGTTTCATGGTTTTATTTTTTTGAACTGCTAAATTACAAAAGTGCTGAGCAACAAAACTAAGCGAGTGTAAATTGTTTTAAAAACCGCACATCGTTTTCGCTGAACAGTCTCAAATCCTTCACC
>JBILCT010000192.1:0-3567 GCA_044353025.1 Ferruginibacter sp.
GAGCGTGGGTTCCATTTTGTGGATGAGGCAGCACCACCATCACTCATGCTTGAACTGGCCCTGGAAATCATTAGGAGAAAACTTGTTGTTACCTGGTGGGCTAATATTCGTTTTGAAAAAAGATTTACCAGAGATCTATGTATTTTGTTGAAAGAGAGCGGATGTATCGGTGTTTCCGGAGGATTAGAAGTTGCATCAGATCGAATTTTAAAATTGATTAATAAAGGGATTACCATTGAACAAGTGGCATTGGTGAATAAAAATTTTACCGAAGCCGGCATCATGGTACATTCTTATTTGATGTACGGTTTTCCCACACAAACCGCACAAGAAACCATCGATAGTTTAGAAATGGTCCGACAAATGTTCAAAGCTGGAATTTTACAATCCGGTTTTTGGCATCAATTTACCATGACGGCTCATAGTCCGGTTGGATTAGATCCGGAACGCTTTGGGGTAAAAAAAGCCAATGACAATGAAATTTTATTTGCCGATAATGATGTGGAACATATAGACCCAAGTGGAGCTGATCATGCCCAGTTTGCATTCGGATTTAAAAAATCGTTGTTTAACTACATGCATGGCTTAGGAATGGATGAGCCGTTGGGCAAATGGTTTGAATTTAAAATTCCTAAAACAACCATTGATCCAAATTTTATCCTTTCTATCCTGAATGAAGAAATACCAAAATCACATTCTCCACATACCAGAGTTGTTTTCACCGGACCAACTCCGAAAATTGAAATTGTAACGAAGTCGAAAAAAGGAAATCAATGGGAGCTTGCTGTATTGGAGTTTGAGGGTCAATCAGAAACAGTGGAGATAAAAGTGGATAAAGAGAAAGGACAGTGGTTTTATAGTATGCTGCCTTTATTGAAAGTGGATGCTGAAAAAACAACAACAATCAAAGAACTTGTTGAAAGTTACGAAGCGATCGGTCTGGAGGATTTTGAATTATTCTGGGATAACAAACCAATCAATCAGTTATATAAAGTTGGACTGCTTCATCTTTGATAGGAAAAGTCTACACAACCACTCACTATTTTAAAATCTAATTTGGATTTAAAAAGCGATTATTTAATCGCGCGTTCTTTGCGCTTTTGGATGGAATTGCTTTCTGAATTGTTCTGAAGAAATAGCATGTCCTAATTTTTGTTTGTTTAGTCAATGCAATAGACCGCAAAGGTTTTGAGAAAAGGATGTATATTTGTGCACGTTTTTACTAATTGGGGAATTAGCTCAGTTGGCTAGAGCGCTTGCATGGCATGCAAGAGGTCAGCGGTTCGACCCCGCTATTCTCCACCAAAGAGATTGTCTTGATGAGACAATCTCTTTTTATTTCTGCTATCGAGGGTTTAGCATTTCCGACAACAAGAGGATATAATTTTTGATAGAAATTATTCAGTCAAATCAACGATATTTAGGTTATGTCTAATTCATCACATCAAAAGTCAAACATCCGTTTCCTCGAAGGTCCTCAGAGTCGATGGCAAGAATTCATGTATGCTATGCGTATTTTCTTTGAATTCATTAAAGGGTTTCGAAAACTGCATTTTGTTGGTCCCTGTGTTACTATTTTTGGCTCCGCCCGCTTTCATGACGGACATCCGTATTACGAGCAAACACGTTTACTGTCGGGGAAAATTGCTCAATTGGGTTTTACCATCATGACGGGTGGTGGACCGGGTATCATGGAGGCTGCCAACCGCGGAGCCAGAGAAGTGGGAGGGAAGAGCGTTGGTTGCAATATCATACTACCCTTTGAGCAAAAAGAAAATCCATACCTGGATTCATTCGTAAACATTCGTTATTTCTTTGTCAGAAAAACACTGCTCATCAAATATTCCTATGCTTTTGTGGTGATGCCGGGTGGTATTGGAACCATGGATGAGTTTTATGAAGCACTTACCCTCATTCAAACCAAGATGCTCCATGAATTCCCCATCGTTGTATTCGACAAAGCGTATCACAAAGATCTGATTGAACAAATCCAGCATATGAAAGAGAAAGGGTCTATTTCACCGGAAGACCTCTCTCTTTGTTTGTTTACTGATTCGATTGACGAGGCAGTAAATTACCTTGAAATGAATGCCATTCAGAAATTCGGACTCAAGCATCAGCAACCCAGAAAATTATTCTGGTGGCTCTTCGAGCAAAAATGAATGCAGCATCATCAATAAATTCCATTCTTGAAGCAGTAAATTGCAGTTTAACTTACAAAATGACAATCAACGAAATCATTGGCTGGCTTGCAACGGCATTAACCATGCTCTCCTTTGCCGTAAATAACATGCTGTTACTTCGAAGCTTAAATCTGATTGCCTGTTTGGTATGGATTGCTTACGGCTTTTTAGAACAAACCAATCCGATCATTGTTACAAATACTGTCATCGCCTGCATTCACCTGGTTTGGTTTTTTAAATCTTATCGGGAAAAATCAAAAAATAAATCGTCTGAATCATGAGCATCTTCAACCAAATCGCTGAATATCTTTATCTGAAGAAAAAAGATCCGAATCGTACGATTACTCCCTGGATGAAATACATGCATGGAATCAATCGGCTTTCGATTTTACTTTTTCTGTTTGCAATGCTGGTTATTCTGTTCAAAGCTTTGTCGAAATAATCACCTAATCGTATTGATAATGATAGAGGCTGCTTTTGAAGAGGCCGTTTCTTTCTCTTGTAATCTTGATTTTAATTCTAAATAATCATGATGAATGCGGTCCTTAGTATTTTTGTCTTCGAGTATTAATTTCAATTCTTCGCTGATACGCATCGCAGTCAATTCTCCCTGAATCAATTCTTTGACAACCGGTTTGTCCATGATGAGATTGACCAATCCGATATATTTAATTTTTATAAGTCGTTTGGCAATTTCATAAGAAATCGGATTCCCTTTGTAACAGATGATTTGAGGAACGCCAAACAAGGCTGTTTCCAATGTTGCTGTGCCACTTGTTACCAGCGCAGCAGTGGCCATATTCAACAATGCATAGGTTTTTTCGCTGATGAATTTTACTGTGGGATATTGCTCCTCAAGCGCTTGGTAAATTGAATGATCTAATCCGGGCGCTTTGGCTACAACCCAATCATAATCAGGGAAATCCTTTACAACGGCAAGCATGATCGGCAATTTCTTGAGAATCTCTTGCTTCCTGCTTCCTGGTAAAATGGCAATCATTTTTTTGGAATGAAGCAATTCATCCACTTCTGAATGACTAGATTGAAACTGATCAATTGCCTCCATCAACGGATGTCCAACATAGTCAACATCCATGTCCCATTTTTTATAGAAGGCTTTTTCAAAAGGCAATATCACCAACATCTGATCCACACAGGCTTTAATGACTTTAACCCGATTTTCTTTCCATGCCCATACCTGTGGTGAGATATAATAAATCACTTTGAAGCCCTGCTTTTTCGCCCAAGTTGCTATTCGTAAATTAAAACCCGGGTAGTCAATTAAAATCACTACATCTGGCTTGAAAGCTCTTATGTCTTTTTTGGCAAAATGAAGATTTTTAAAAATGGTCCGTATGTTGATCAATACTTCCCAAAAACCCAT
>JBILCT010000194.1:0-3540 GCA_044353025.1 Ferruginibacter sp.
CGATTGAGTGCTGGTTTACTCAGACTCGGGTTGAGTGCAAATGATTTTTCTGTTGAGAAGCAGGATAAAGTTGCCATCATATCTAAGAACCGTCCTGAATGGCTCATGCTCGACCTAGCCACACAGCAAATCGGCGTATTGTTATGTCCGATATATCCAACCACGCATCCCAATGAAATTACTTTCATATTGAACGATGCGGAGGTAAAGCATGTTTTTGTAAGTGGACAAGAGCTTGCAGATAAAGTGAATGCTATTAAACCCAATGTGTCGTCATTACAAAAAGTTTTTGCTTTTGATTCTGATACCAGCGGAACAGATTTTTGGAAAGCCTTGTTGCATGATATCACTGAGGAAGAACTTCAGCGGGTGGAAGAAATCAAGCAACAAATCAAGCCGGAGCAATGTGTTACAATTATTTATACTTCAGGCACAACAGGTACACCAAAAGGAGTGATGCTGAGTCATCGTAATTTAGTTAGCAATGTATTGAATGCTACTGCCAGCTTTCCCTTTCCGGAACAACCCGGTGCCCGCGCATTGAGCTTTCTTCCATTGAATCACATTTTTGAGCGGATGGCATCATACATCTACCTCTATACCGGAATTTGTATTTATTATGCGGAAAGTTTGGAAACGATTGGTGAAAATCTGAAAGAGGTAAAACCTGTTTTATTTACCACGGTTCCACGTCTGTTGGAAAAGATGTTTGATAAAATCATGGCCAAGGGTTCAGCACTGACCGGGATCAAGCGTAAGTTATTTTTCTGGTCGGTTAAACTGGCTGAAAAATATCAGAAACCCGGAACAGACAGTATAGGATATCGCATACAACTTGCCATCGCGAATGCCCTTGTTTTTAAGAAATGGAGGGAGGCCTTGGGAGGAAAGATTGAATATGTGATTACGGGTGGAGCGGCTGCACAGGAAAAGTTATTGCGTATTTTTAATGCGGCGCAAATCCCCATTTATGAAGGATATGGCCCAACAGAAAACAGTCCGGTTATTTCTGTGAACTGCCGCAAATCCGGCGGAACAAAATTCGGCACGGTTGGACTGGTGATAGATGGACAACAAGTGAAAATTGAAACGGACGGAGAAATCTGTGTGAAAGGACCCAGTGTGATGATGGGTTATTACAAACGTCCGGACTTGACCGCGGAAGTTTTAATTGATGGTTGGTTGCATACAGGAGATATCGGAGTATGGGTGAATGATAAATATCTCAAGATTACCGATCGAAAAAAAGAGATGTTTAAAACCAGCGGTGGGAAATATGTAGCGCCTCAACCCATTGAAAATAAATTGAAGGAATCTCCTTTCATCGAGCAAACCATGATTTTGGGTTCAGATCGCAAATTTGTTTCAGCACTGATTGTTCCTTCGTTTGCACATCTCCGTCAGGAAGCTTCCAAAATGGGCATTTCATGCGAAGAGCCAACGGAACTGATTGCACATCCTGAAGTGATAACCCTGTATCAATCTATCGTTGAATCATACAATCAGCATTTCAATCACGTTGAGCAAGTCAGAAAGTTCAAGTTGCTTTCAGAAGAATGGAGCGTGGATAGCGGCGAAATGACGCCTAAATTGAGTATGCGTAGAAAGGTGATTCATGAAAAATATCAAATGCATATTGAAGCGATTTATTCAGAATAATTCAATCATACTTTGATTACTACGAACATACAAAACAAGATGACTGATACGGATTCACTTCGTATGCGCCAATGGATTGATGCAGGAAAAACAAAATCGCTCTCGTTTCGATTGGATCAATTACATGCGTTAAAAAAAGTCATTCTAAAATATGAGGAAGCCATTAATCAGGCTTTGTATGCAGATTTAAGAAAATCTCCCGAAGAAGTTTGGGCATCGGAATTGGGATTGCTTTTCAATGAAATAAATGCTGCTATTCAGAATCTGAAATCTTGGATGCGACCTAAAAGAACTTCTACCAACTGGTTGAATTGGCCCTCTGTAAGCCAGATACGTCCTGAGCCCAAAGGAATTGTACTGATCATAAGTCCGTGGAATTATCCTTTGCAATTATTATTAAAACCTTTGGTGGGAGCAATTGCTGCCGGGAATGTGGTGGTGCTCAAAGCATCGGAACATGCACCAGCAACAGCTAAAGTAATAGGTCAAATAATACAGGAAACATTTGATCCAGACTACATACGCTTTATGGATGGAGATGGAGCGGTGGTGATTCCAGCGTTGATGAAACAAGTTGTTTTCGATTATGTTTTTTTTACGGGAAGCACACAGGTTGGACGAAAAATCTATCAGTTAGCTGCAGAACAATTGATTCCGGTTACCTTGGAGCTTGGTGGGAAAAGTCCTTGTGTAGTTGAACGGGATGCAAATTTAACGGTATCGGCTAGACGAATAGCATCTATCAAATTTTCTAATTGCGGACAGATGTGTGTGGCACCGGATTATTTGTTGGTACATGAGTCTGTTAAAGACAAGTTCATGGTTATGCTGAAGGAAACAATCCGACAGTTTTATTCAGATTCGCCTG
This sequence comes from Ferruginibacter sp., assembly GCA_044353025.1. Taxonomy (GTDB): domain Bacteria; phylum Bacteroidota; class Bacteroidia; order Chitinophagales; family Chitinophagaceae; genus Ferruginibacter. The sequence goes on from JBILCT010000194.1 coordinate 2,528, forward strand.
ATGAGGTATCTCATTATGGTAAAATCATTCATGCCGGACACTTTGATCGGCTTATGGGATTGATTGATCAAACTGTTTGTCATGTCATAGGTAAACATGATCGTTCTCGCTTACATTTTGCACCAACCTTGGTTGAAAATATTTCCTTGAGTCATCCGGTCATGCAAGAAGAAATTTTTGGTCCGATTTTACCTGTTTTTTCATTCAATACACAGGAGGAAGCGTTGGAGATCATTCGTCGTAATCGAAACCCATTGGCTTTTTATGTGTTTACAGAAGACGCGCAAAATGGATATGATTGGATCGACAAGGTACCTTCAGGTGGAGCATGTATCAATCAAACGGCGATGCATCTCACCAATCCGCATTTGCCATTTGGAGGAAGAGGCCAAAGTGGAATTGGTGCTTATCAGGCAGAAGAAACCTTCAATACATTCAGTCATTTCAAATCTGTCATGCGAACGCCCACCTGGTTTGATCCAATGTTGAAGTATCCACCTTTTCTGGGCAAATTGAAATTGCTCAAGAAAATCATTTGATCATTTTAGACTTTTCAATTCATGTGTTTCCATTATTCGCTCACACAAAAAATGTCGGTTATTGAATCTGCATTGCGTGTGCAGTGGGAGGGTGCAGCATGGCAACCGGTGTATCATGCATCCGGGTTCTCTTTTCTTCACATGCCAGTAATTACACAGGAAGATCCGGATCGATTGCGGACCATGCAATGGGGATTGATTCCTGCTTGGGTTAAGTCAAAAGAACAGGCGGCCGAGATTCGCATGCAAACATTGAACGCACGGAGTGAAACTATTTTTGAAATACCTTCTTTTAAAAATTCAATACAAAAACAGCGATGTTTGATTCCAGCAGATGGATTTTTTGAATGGATGGAACATAACGGTAAAAAGTATCCGCATTATATTCAATTGTCATCCTCAGAAATATTTTGTTTCGGAGGTATTTATGCAAGCTGGTTGGATGTGCAATCAGGTGAGTTGTTGGAAAGTTAT
>JBILCT010000193.1:0-3540 GCA_044353025.1 Ferruginibacter sp.
TTGACGAATTAATTCAACTAATTGTTCTGTAGTCATGGTTGGATTTTGTTCCTCGCTTCCAGCCATTGAATATATCTTGGTAGAATCATCAATAGTCCCATCAATATCATTCACCCCAAAAGACAAAGTAAGTCTGGCATTTTCCCTTCCAAGCATCGGCCAATAAGCTTTTACATGCGAAAAATTGTCCAGGAAAATTCTCGAAACCGCATACATCCGAAGATCTTCCTGTACAGTAAGTTCTTTCAAATGACTCATATCGTTATTCGAATTTCTAAATTTCAAAGGAATAAAAGTATTGAAGCCACCAGTTCGATCCTGCAATTCACGAAGTTTATTCATATGATCTATTCGATGCTCGAAACTTTCTATATGCCCGTACAACAGTGTGGCATTGCTGTGTAAACCCAATTGATGTGCAGTTTCATGTATTTTCAACCAACCTTCTCCACTTACTTTATCTCCAGCTATCTGATCTCTTACTTCAGGGTGAAATATCTCTGCACCTCCACCGGGAAGAGATTGCAGACCGGCTTCAATCAATTGCTTTAACCCTTCTTCTACACTCAACTTAGCTTTTCGGAACATGTAATCCAACTCAACTGCAGTAAAAGCTTTGATATGCAAATCAGGACGTAATGTGCTGATTTTATGCAGGAGTTCTTTAAAATATTCCATCGTCATTTTAGGATGAACACCGCCAACGATGTGCACTTCAGTTACGGGTTTGCCTTCGTAGCTTTTGACGATTTCTAACATTTGGTCAATGCTCAATTCCCAACCATCTTCACGATGAGCGTATAATCTGGAGTAAGAACAAAAGGCACAACTGAACACACAAACATTTGTGGGTTCAATATGAAAATTTCGATTGAAATAAGTGACATGGCCATGTTTTTTTTCACGGATATGATTGGCCAATATGCCGAGTAATGGAGTTTCTGCTTTTTCAAAAAGTAATAATCCTTCCTCACTGGTTATACGTTCTCCTTTCAATATTTTATCAGATAAGGATGCCAATTCCTTATTCTTTATGGTGTTTATCAGGGATGAAGTCACTTTTATTTTTTGGGCAAAGTTAACGCTTGTGTGCGGATTGATTTAAAGTGAATAAGGCAAATAAGCTATAAAAATCAAATGAAATGGGATGGGCTATTCATTTCTTTGTTAAATTAGCTGACCAAAATTAAATCCATGTCCATTCGAACTCGATTATCCATCCTTTTCTTTTTGCAATTTTTTGTTTGGGGAGCTTGGCTCATCTCTACCGGCAGTTATTTGTTTTCAATTGGATTTTCCGGAATGCAAATAGGTGCTGTCTTTTCTACGCTGGGGATTTCCTCTCTTTTTATGCCTGCGATTGGCGGTGTATTGGCAGATCGTTGGGTGAATGGTGAAAAGTTATTGGGTATTTTTCATATGATAGGAGCAGCATGTCTGATTACCACAGGTTTTGTTACTGATCCAAACATCATGTTTTGGATCATGCTTCTTAACTCTATGGCTTACATGCCAACGATCGCTTTATCCAATTCTGTGTCATATCGAATTCTTGTGAACCAAGGCATGAACGTTCAATCTGACTTTCCTCCCATCCGGGTATGGGGCACGGTTGGTTTTATTATTGCCATGTGGTTGGTTGATTTGACGGGATTGTCATCCAATGCCAATCAGTATTTCATGGCAGCCGCTGCGGCCATTATAATGGGTGTCTTTTCAATGAATTTGCCCGCATGTCCACCTGCAACCTCCGGAAAATCTTCGATCTATCAGGCACTCGGTTTGGATGCGCTGGTACTATTTAAACAAGAACGCATGGTCGTTTTCTTTTTCTTCTCCATGTTGATGGGCGCGGCTTTGCAGGTAACCAACACATTTGGTGGAAGTTTTCTGGGTGATTTTAGCGCTGAATATCCTGACAGTTTTGTGGTGAAACATGAATTATTAACCTTGTCACTCTCACAAATTTCAGAGACATTGTTCATACTCACGATTCCTTTCTTTCTGAAAAAATTCGGAATAAAGATTGTAATGATACTCAGTATGCTTGCTTGGGTATTACGTTTTGGATTTTTTGGTTTGGGTAATCCGGGTGATGGCCTCTTTTTCCTAATTCTCTCCATGATTGTTTACGGAATGGCCTTCGACTTTTTCAATATCTCCGGTTCTCTTTTTGTTGAGAAAGAATCGCCCTCATCCATTCGTGCAAGTGCACAAGGGTTATTCATGATGGCAACCAACGGATTTGGTGCAATTATAGGCAGCTTCGGCAGCGGATGGCTGGTTGATCACTTCACAAAAAATTCAGTGAAAGACTGGTCTAGTATCTGGTTCTGTATGGCCGGCTATGCTTTTTTACTTGTATTATTTTTCCCGCTGATGTTTAAATATCGTCATTTCAAGGAAGAAGAAATGGATGATATTAGAAAGAAAACTTTCAAGTCAGAAGAAGTTTGATGTAGAATTACCCTAACAATTAATTCGGTTTATTACCATCAGTTTTCATCATTGGTGTGGGTGCTTGTTTATTCGGAGTAATTTTCTCGAATAAATATTCCTGATAAACCCATTTATTGCCACTCCATTTGAATGCCTCATAATCACCATCTCCCACCAATGTCCATGTTTGATTCGGGTTCCCATTATCAGAACTGAGATGCTCCTTTACAATTAAATCAAATCCTGGATCGTAATTCAATCTTGGACTTGCATTTTTTTTATATTCCATGATAAACCTCGCCTGGCTTTTAGGCTTGGTTGTGCTATTTGCTATGAAGAAATATGGACCGCCAAAAATCGGTTCTCCATCTTTAAAGGTTAAAACCTCGATGATTTTTCTACTGCTTCTGATATTGCCTGCATCAAATCCAATCAGTGTATAAGTCGGGTTTCCATTGAATTGTTTGGGTATGATTTTATAGTAAATGGCTCCTAACCATGCTTTATGGTTGGTGATGGTATCTTCCTGTTTTTCTATTCGATCAGAACGATCTATCAACGGAAATAATTTTAAACTCCCGTCTACTGTTCGCATTTGAATGGCACCATGCTGACGATAATTATTTTCATCGATTTCAAGTTGCCAGGTAAAAATGCGAAACAAGCTATCCGGACTCATTAAAATGGAAATGGTTTCCAATGAATCAAAATAATAAAAAAAAGAATGAGGAACTTGAAGTGCTTTTACCAGTTGTCGGGTAAACATACTATCAGATTTTAGGCGTACTTCCGGGTTCTCTGATTGGATGATCGTTCTTGCCGGCTCCATCAAATCCAGTTCCAATTTTTTTAGCATAGATTTATTCGGCGATGTCAACAGATTTAATTGTGCCACCGAAATCAAATTGAATAAAATGAGTGTAGATACTCCCAATAATTTTTTAAACATCATCCGCAAAAATAACCCGTATTGAAAAGCGATACTTTAAAGATCAAAACAGTCAGAAAAATTTAACGATTCGCCAAATATTGATAAAAAACAAAAAGTGATTCCTGCACATGGTCAATATCCGGATGAGAAGTATTTAGTTCTGGGTGGGT
>JBILCT010000195.1:0-3537 GCA_044353025.1 Ferruginibacter sp.
CGGCGTGATAAGCTTCTGTTATATCGCATTGGTCATTATATCTGGATTGATGATATAAACCGATGGTGTGTCCGATTTCGTGACTTGTGCACTCTGCAATATACTTGGAATTGTTTTCCAGCCGATCCGTAAACACAAATGCAGGTGTGTCATCTCCCCATGAAAATGATGTAATGAAAGATATCCCACCAACGTTGGGTTTCCATTGACTGGTAGGCGTAATGATGATACGAATGCGTTTTTCTATTGGCGCATTTAAAAAACGAACAGAGTCTGTAGTTACATTTAAATCAAACGGACGAAAATCTTCCGCTACCCGATTGAATATTTCCCGAACCTGCGCTTCATTCAATGGGGATGGTGAACAGTTCAATGCATTGCCCCCATTCCAATAGGCAGATTGTACACGGTGTCCATCAAAATCCAAAAATATGGTTGCCGATGCAGTTGGAAAACTATTGTAAACCGGAACAGCAAACGCTGATGCATTTACCAAAAGTATCATCCAAATGATCAGGTGAGCAATAAATGTTTTCATAGTGTCGGTTTTTGGATTGGATCGTAATAACTTATCCGCGCGGATAACAAACTGGTTTTGTTTTTTCCAGGTCGATGGATTCAAAATGATATTGATCTCCTTGTTTTTTCAGGCGAACTAACACACCATTTTTTTCACGAATGATACTGCCTGAAAATCGTTTTTTCTTGTCGTTGGTGATTTCTTGACAAAGTTGAAAACGTGAACGCTCATCATCTGTGCTTTTGATAACCATCGTTATCAGATTCTGATAAGTTTGAACTTTGCTCACAACAATACCTTTAAAAATTGTGGTTGGATCAATTTGAATTTGAACCAGATCACCAGGATTTGATTGAATCGTTTTTTCGAACTGCTCAGATGAAACTTGAAAAAAACCAGACGCTTGATTTTTCGCAGGCAATTGGGCAAACGCAACGCTTCCTGAAAAAATGATCAGCATGCATAAAACTGATATTATTTTGGTTTTCATAAGTCGTCGTTTATTGGATGGATAAATGGCAAAATGTGAATATGCCCGGTTATCACAAATAAAGAACGACTGATTATTCTCAATTAGTGTATGAAATGCCCTGTTTCTCTACAATTACGTAGATTTCCCTATAGATGATTGAAAATTTCACGTGGATTTACGATGAAATTTGAATAAAACGGACTGAATAACGACCTTCCATCAGATTACAATGCGCTACGCTTCCAAACCAACGTTTTCGATTTTTTGCGATGATTCGATAAAAAAAGTCACGAATCGGGCGTGGTATAAGCACAAGAAAATACAAATATTTTATAGGCCCTTCAAGCTTTCGGATAATTTTAAAAACGGCAGTGGACCTGTTGTAAAAAATCTCTCCTTCTTGGAGTAAAATACTCTCCGGATTTTGTTGATTAGAAGAAGAAAGTTGACGCAAACAACCAAATTTGAAATAAGCTTTGGGGTCATGCTGCAGTATAAATTGCACACTACGATTACACAACAAGCATTCGTCATCAAACCAGATGATTGATTTTTCTTTCATACATAAAAAAAGGCGGAAAGACCGCCTTTTGAAATTAAACCAGCATGGTGACCGGTTGTTCTATAAATTTCTTGAGTGTCTGCAGGAAAGCTGCGCCCACAGCGCCGTCCACACTTCTATGATCACAGCTCAATGTAACTTTCATCACCTGAGTGACACCAAAACTTTCGCCTTTTCTGACAACCGTTTCTTTTATTCTTCCCACAGCAAGAATACAACTGTCTGGCGGATTGATAATGGCTGTAAATGTTTCTATATCCATCATTCCCAAATTTGAAATGGTAAAGGTGTTACCACTGAATTCGTTGGGTTGTAATTTTTTGTCTTTTGCTTTACCGTACAACATTTTTGTTTCCGCAGCGATATCAGACAAGGATTTTTGATCGGCGAAACGAATGACCGGTACGATCAGTCCGTCAGGCATGGCCACCGCAGATCCAATGTGAATATGATGGTGCTGACGGATGTAATCACCCATCCAGCTGCTGTTCACATCCGGATGCTTACGTAACGCAGCTGCACAAGCCTTGATGATCATATCATTGAAAGAAACTTTTACAGGACTAACCTGATTGATAGCTTCCCGCGCAACAATCGCCTGATCCATATTAATTTCCATGGTCAGATAAAAATGCGGCGCCTGGAACATGCTCTCGCTGAGTCTGCGTGCGATGGTCTTACGCATCTGCGTCAGCTGAATATCGGTATGACCCTCTTGTCCGGAAACGGTCGAAGGTATCATTGCAGCAGGTTTTGCCGTTCCTGGCTGGAAACTATCCACATCTTTCTTGATGACTCTGCCGCCATCACCACTACCAGCCAGTTGACTCAAATCAATGCCTTTATCTGCCGCAATTTTTTTAGCTAATGGAGATGCTTTGACACGCTCATCAGAAGTAGTTTGAACCGGAGTGACAGGTTCAACTTGAGCAGATGGGGCAACTGTTGCAGGTTCAGCAACAGCTGATGAGGTTTGCGCGGGCGCATCTTGAAGCAAATTTTCAAATGCTTCTCCTTCTTTTCCTATGACAGCTAAAACGCCTTCCACCACTACAGATTGTCCAGCAGCTACACCAATGTGCAATAACGTTCCCTCATTGTAGCTTTCTAATTCCATGGTTGCCTTATCGGTTTCAACCTCGGCAAGCACATCACCCGGTTTTATTTTATCACCTACTTTTTTACTCCAGGAGATGATTTTTCCTTCTACCATCGTATCACTTAGCCTGGGCATTCTGATTACCTCTGCCATAATCGGTTTGTTTTTTTTCGAGGCTCGAAATTAATGCAAATGAGGGAAAAACACTGAACTTGTTGAAACGATTCAACAATCTAAGCCAATAACGCTAGGTTCTCTAAAAATCCAGGTTCATTTGAAGCCGTTCTTTTAATTCCTTTAATAAAGGATACCGTGCTGTTAATTGAAGAAAATGCTCTTTGTGATTTATTTGAGGCAGATTGACCTGATCTTCTGTTTCCTGTTCCTCTAATATCAGATGGTATTTCAGTTTTTTATTGAAGAAATACCGCTGCAGATGTTCTATCAAATCTGCCCGCTCATTTTCTATGAATTTCTGTTGGATTTTACTTTCAGATTTTATAGAAAACTGATGCTCATCCAGAACTTCCATGCTTGCATTGCGAAAATGACTCGCAGAAGAATGATGTCCATTTGTTTTAAGTATTTCAATAAACTCATTCATTGCAATTTGTAAATCAGCATCGTTAAGCGGACGATGTTGTTGCCCTTTCATCGTGTTTTCCAATACCTGATTTCTGATACTGTTCAACGACCCTAAATGTGGTTTATTGATTGCTTGTTTAATTGGATTTTGAACATCCTGAACCGACGGTAACTTCATAGACTCAGTCGCAGGCTTTTTGGATACTGCTTTCTCAGACTTCTCTACCAAAAGCGAAGCTTTGGACGTATCCGTCGCCTGCTTTTCTTGCGGCTTTTTAGAGGCAGAGGCTATCCGAAAA
>JBILCT010000196.1:0-3513 GCA_044353025.1 Ferruginibacter sp.
ATTTACCATGTACCTGGAAAATATCTTCGGGTTGCAAAGCATGAATGATTCGAATAACAGTTTGCTAGAGCCGGTGATGCAACTGCTGCTTGAATTACGCAATGAAGCCAAAGCTAAAAAGGATTTCGACACCTCAGATAAAATCCGAAAGCAGCTCACGGATATGGGCATTGCCATCAAAGACGAAAAAGACGGAAAAAGCAGCTGGAGTATTCGATAGAATTTTATTACTACATTTTTACATCTATTTATTTTTGATATTTTTATCAGATTTAAATATAATTTTGTATTATGCCAATACAATCAAAACAGCTTAGTCAACAGAAAACTGCAGTTGATACCATTGAAGGTCCGGTAATGGTTATCGCAGGACCAGGAACAGGTAAAACACAAATCCTGGCTTGTAGAATCGGAAAAATACTGCTTGAAACAGATGCGAATCCGGAAAATATTCTGTGCCTTACTTATACAGATGCCGGTGTGGTAGCCATGCGCAAAAGACTTTTATCGTTTATTGGTCCGGATGCTTACAAAGTAAATATTCAAACCTATCATTCATTTTGTAATGAGGTCATACAAGACAATCCATTCTTTTTCAAAAAGAGTTCATTGGATCCAATTTCTGATTTGGAACAAATTGAATTGTATAAAAAATTGATTGATGGCTTGCCTAAAAATCATCCACTGAAACGTTATCGGGGTGATGTGTATTATGAAGTTGGTCCAATGCGCGAATTATTCGGCATCATCAAAAAAGAAGGTTGGAATCCGGAAAAAGTGATTGCTAGTATTGATGCCTATTTAGAAGACATGCCTAATCGGGAAGAATTTGTATACAAGCGTAAAACGAAAGGAAATGAACCAGGTTCGCCCAATGCGAAGTTTGCGCCGGAAGTAAAAAGAATGGAACGACTCAAGGCTGCGGTTGCCTGTTATGAAAACTTTCAGGAAATGATGGCTAGTAAGAATCGTTATGATTTTGATGACATGATTGTTTGGGTGAATCAGGCATTCTCTGAAAATCCTGAACTATTGCAATTGTATCAGGAAAAATATCTTTATATCCTCGTCGATGAATATCAAGATACCAGCGGTTCACAAAATCGTTTGGTTGAATCATTGATTTCCTATTGGGATCGTCCGAATGTATTTGTCGTAGGCGATGATGATCAAAGCATATATCGCTTCCAGGGTGCAATCGTAGAGAACATGCTAACCTTGGCGCATCGCTATCAAAACGATTTACTGAAAGTGGTCCTGACACAAAACTATCGATCTTCCCAACCCATCCTTCAACAATCGATGGCAGTAATTGATCGAAACAAAGATCGCTTGGTTAACAAAGTGCCGGGAATCTCAAAAAATCTCACAGCGGCTCATCCGGAACGCATTCATGTTCATCATGAGCCTAAAATATTAGAGTACCTCAACACAGAACATGAAATGATTGGTGTAGTGAATGAAGTAGCCAATCTTTTACAACAAGGTATTAAGCCCGGAAAAATCGGAATCATTTATAAAGAGCATAAATATGGAGATGAGATTGCTCGTTACTTTCAACTGAAGAATATTCCGATCTATACCAAGCGCTCTTTCAATGCCATGGAATTGCCTTTGATTCATCAATTGCTGCTGCTGCTGGAATATCTCACCGCTGAACATGATATTCCATTCAGTGGCGATGAAATGTTATTTCGGATTCTTCATTTTCGTTTTTGGAACATCCCCTCCCTCGATGTTTCAAAACTGAGTATGGAAGTTGCGGATCGACGTTACAGCGAAAGAAAAACTTCATTTCGCGCCCTACTTGCTGAAAAAGCGCAAAGCAAACAACTCGAACTGTTTACCAATGTACCAATGATGAAGGCCGCAGCAGTCATCGAAGAACTTTTGCAAGATGTCGCCAATCTAACTATTCAAAATCTGATTGAATCCATCTTACGCAAAACCGGATGGATTGGATATTTGCTTCAACAGGATGATAAACACTGGCAACTGCAGGTACTTACTACCTTTTTCGATTATGTCAAAGAAGAATGTAAACGAAATCCGATGATGCAATTGGAAGACCTGGTTCAATTGTTTACTTTAATTCGTGACGAAGAACTTCAACTACCGGTAACGCAGACCAGCGGAACAGAAAACGGAGTGAATCTGATGACTGCGCATTCGAGCAAAGGACTTGAATTTGAACATGTTTTTGTATGTGGGTTGAATGCAGATCGTTGGGAGAAAAAGAAGGGAAATACGAAAGGATACAAATACCCGGATACACTTTTCTCTACCATGATTTCCAATACAGATGATCAGGAATTACGCCGACTTTTTTATGTAGCCATGACGCGTGCCGAAACACATCTTACCATCTCTTATGCAAAGTTGGCAAGCAATGGGAAAGAACGCGAGCCGTCGAAATTCATTGCAGAATTAAGAGATGGAAATACAGAAAAGTTGAACACCATAGCAATTTCAGATGAATCGGTTCATGAATTTACCATCCTCAATCTTACAGAAGATCGTCGTCCTGAAATCGCTGCATTGGAAGATGCACTCATTACGCCGATGCTCGATCGATTTGTGATGAATGTTACGGCACTCAATAGTTATTTGAACTGTCCGATCCATTTCTACTTCAATAATTTCATTCGAATTCCAGGTGCGAAAAACGAGTACTTTGAATTTGGTTCTGCTGTTCACCATGCGTTGGAAGAATGGTATCGTGCTTTGAAAAATGACAACACACGCTTTCCGGAAAAATCATTGCTGATTTCTTCTTTTGAAATTTTTATGCATCGTCACCGAGACAGTTTTACCAAAGAACAGTTTTCCAGACGGATGGAATATGGACTTCAAATTCTTTCTGATTATTTTGATCAACGTTTGCAATCTCCCAATAGAATCGTTAACCTGGAATACAATATTCGTGGTGTAATTGTGAATGGAGTTCCATTGAAAGGAAAAATGGATAAGTTGGAATTTAATGGTCAACATGTGACCATTGTTGACTATAAAACTGGAAACCCGGATAAGGCAAAGTCCAAATTAAAAGCTCCGAACGATAAAGATCCCAATGGTGAAGATTATTGGAGACAAGCAGTCTTCTATCACATCCTGGTTGAAAATAATCCGGGCAAGCAATGGATTCCTAAAGATGTGATTTTTGATTTTATTGAGCCCGATGAAAATAAGCGATATCAGCAATTACACGTTCCCGTTAGCGAAGCTGATATCACCACTGTAAAACAACAAATCACGGAAGTTTGGAAGAAGATTCAAAATCGGGAATTCTATGTTGGTTGCGGAAAAGAAAAATGTTTGTGGTGCGGATTTGTGAAAGACAATCAATTGGCTGTAAACTGGCACGAATCCGTTGATGCTGATGAAGGAGAGGAATAATGTAACTTCGCAATGCCTGAATATCAGAAGCAGGCGGGAGGCATTATGAAGTTGAAACAGATACATCTTGTTCCATTTATCGCAGTTTTCATCTGCTTTGTACTTTCCGCACTATTA
>JBILCT010000197.1:0-3509 GCA_044353025.1 Ferruginibacter sp.
ACTTACAGTATAGGCCTTTCCACTAATGCCAAATCTATCTATGGTTAAAGTCGCTCCATTCGCCGTTCCATGATTTCCATTTCCACTTTCATCATTTGCATTTCCATTGAATGGCCAGTATCCAACCAGTCCATTGGTAGGCATATAAGCAGGAATTTGGGCCGAACTGCAAAGCACAGAAATCAGCAAACTCAACGTTAACAAGCGTTTCAACATATTGAAATTTTGTGTAAATATAATAAAACTATATAAGAAGATTATGCTTGCGACATTGTTTAAACACCATTGAAAAGTTTATTAAGTAAATAATTTTTTTCAAGACAATAAACCTCAAATCCGCGAATTTTGCAGCCTCTATGACCAACAATCCCTCCAAATACCTACTATTCATTTTGCTGTCTCTAATTTGGGGCAGCAGTTTTATTTTGATGAAATTGGGCATGAATGCGCTTTCTGCGTGGCAAGTGGCTTCGGTCCGAATTATTTCATCCGGACTCGTGTTGCTTCCGTTGGCCGTACCTGCTTTCCGCCGTATTCCGAGACGACTTTGGGGATGGGTGTTTTTATCTGGTACACTGGGGAGTTTGTTGCCTGCCTATCTATTTTGTTTGGCCGAGCAGAAAATAGATAGCTCATTAGCGGGCACGCTCAATGCATTGACACCCGTGTTCACCATTGTAACCGGCGTATTATTTTTCTCTATTAAAACACCCTTACACAAGGCTTTAGGTGTAGGGGTTGCATTTTTGGGAGCCATATTTTTATTTCTCAGCAAACATGAACTGCAGTCTGCCGGGAATTTATCCTACAGCCTATTTATTCTATTAGCAACATTCTCCTATGGCTTGAATGTGAATCTGGTTCAAAAGAAACTCAAAACCTGTTCTGCCCTGGATATTGTATCCATTGCTTTATTGCTGAATGCGATTCCGGCGATGTTTGTGCTTGGACTGACACCGGCACAAGCTCCATTGACTTTTTCAATGTCAATGATTAAGTCGTTGGCGGCAGCACTTGTATTGGGTGCGATAGGCACTTCACTGGCCAATATCTTGTTTTATCAATTGATTAAACAGGCCGGATCGTTATTTGCCTCTCTGGTTACGTATGGAATTCCTTTTGTGGCCATGGGCTGGGGTTGGGTGGATGGGGAAGTGGTAACGATGGTTCAGATATTGTGTTTGATGTTGATTTTGACGGGCGTATATCTGGCCAATCGACAACCGGACAAAGGCGCTCAGGGCTAAAAATGCAATGATTTCAATAATTCACCTGAATTTGACGGTGATTGAATGAAAATCAACACAAAAAACAGGAAATGAAGTGTGTAAATAAAGGGATCAATCCTTACCTTTGCGCCCGAAAACAATCACTCATCTAATAATTTCTTTTTATGGCCAATACAGGTAAAGTAAAATCAGTGATCGGTGCGGTCGTGGACGTGCAATTTGACAAATCTTCCAAATTGCCTGAAATCATGAACGCCTTGGAATTGAAGCGTGAAAATGGCGATACACTGGTATTGGAAGTTCAACAACATTTGGGAGAAGACAGCGTGCGTACCATCGCGATGGACGGAACGGAAGGTCTGGTTCGTGGTACAGCCGTAGTGGATACCGGTCGTCCGATTACCATGCCAATCGGCGAGGGAATCAAAGGACGTTTGTTTAATGTAACTGGAGATGCGATCGATGGATTGCCTGCAGTGAGTAAGGAAGGCGGTCGTGCTATTCATGCCAAGCCTCCAAAATTTGAAAATCTGAGTACTGCATCGGAAGTGCTTTTCACCGGCATTAAAGTAATTGATCTGATTGAGCCTTATGCGAAAGGTGGTAAGATCGGTTTGTTCGGTGGTGCGGGTGTAGGTAAAACCGTATTGATTCAGGAGTTGATCAATAACATCGCGAAGGCATACAGTGGTTTATCAGTATTTGCCGGCGTAGGTGAGCGTACTCGTGAAGGAAATGATTTGATGCGTGAAATGATTGAGGCAGGTATCATGAATTATGGCGAAAAGTTCAAGCATAGCATGGAAGAAGGCGGATGGGATCTGAGTTCAGTGGACATGAATGGTTTGAAAGATTCCAAAGCGACCTTCGTGTTTGGACAAATGAACGAACCACCCGGGGCACGTGCCCGTGTGGCGTTGAGTGGATTGACCATCGCAGAATATTTCCGTGATGGAGAGGGAGATGGACAAGGTAAAGACATTCTGTTTTTCGTAGATAATATCTTCCGTTTCACGCAGGCAGGTTCTGAGGTGTCTGCGTTGTTGGGACGTATGCCAAGTGCGGTAGGTTATCAACCAACGCTTGCCACGGAAATGGGATTGATGCAGGAGCGTATCACTTCAACCAAGAACGGTTCAATCACCTCTGTACAGGCGGTGTATGTACCTGCGGATGATTTAACGGATCCGGCACCGGCTACTACGTTTGCGCACTTGGATGCTACGACGGTATTGAGTCGTAAGATTGCGGATTTGGGTATCTACCCTGCGGTGGATCCATTGGATTCTACTTCACGAATCCTTACACCAGCCATCGTTGGAGATGAGCATTACAATTGTGCCAACCGCGTAAAATTGATTTTGCAGCGTTACAAGGAGTTGCAGGATATCATTGCCATTCTCGGTTTGGATGAATTGAGTGATGAAGATAAGCAGGTAGTATCACGTGCTCGTAAGGTGCAGCGTTTCCTAAGTCAGCCGTTTTTTGTGGCTGAGCAGTTTACCGGTTTGAAAGGTGTGTTGGTGCCGATTGAAGAAACGATTCGTGGATTCAATGCCATCATGGACGGAGAGGTGGATGAGTATCCTGAAGCAGCGTTCAATCTAGTAGGAAACTTGGACGATGCGATTGAGAAAGGCAAGAAGCTAATGGCTGCTGCTCAATAATAATCGTAGGATAGTATCCTGAAAAATTATTGACAACCATTCAACTTCTTATTTCCCAAAGAGGAGCACTAAATAAACAATCAAAATGAAACTTGAAATACTGACACCGGAACGTAAAATTTTCAGCGGCGATGTATACGGCGTACAATTGCCGGGTATCCATGGTTTGTTTGAGGTATTGGATAAGCATGCTCCTTTGGTAAGTGCGCTTAAATCCGGGTCATTGAAGATTCTTAAAGACAAGCAATCTACCTCCACCTATCAGATTCAGAGTGGTTTTGTGGAGGTCTTGAACAATCAGGCCACTGTGTTGGTGGAAGGAGCGAACGAGCAATAATCTGACAATATCTGATCAATATTCAAATCCCGTCCGATGTGACGGGATTTTTTTATGAAATGAAATCCTTGTTGCAAGTTGGAGGTTAATTTGGTTGGTCTGAAAAAAAAGTATTGGCACGAACACCTATCATCCTTTTGGGTAGGCTAGGCATGAATACCAAAAATGTGGTTTGAGTCATCAATCTGTAAGAGGTGGTAAGAAGCATGGATGAGATATTTTCTTCAAAAACTCTTGTTGTTTTCAACGAAGTTTTGGTTCGAGCCGGGTTCGAAC
>JBILCT010000199.1:0-3490 GCA_044353025.1 Ferruginibacter sp.
CAACATCAAAAGCAATGGCTTCAATTTTTGTTTGTGCGATGGAATTATAGGAAGAGGACCCATGGGTATCTATGTAAGTTTCATAGGACTGAATATCTGCCTTTTGGTCAGCTGTTTCGAAATCAAGACTGTCTATTTGAAGTTTTGCTTGATATGTCCAATTATTACCGGGATATTGTTTGATGAATTTTTCGATGGTGGGAGAATGATGGGTAGCGATGTACACTTTATAAACCCACTGATCCAAAGCGTTTTTTAATTTTTCTTGAACGGAATCACAGAGACCCAGATCCTCGCAAATTTCAACACGTTCTTTTTCAGTGAGCTTTTCAAGAGACCCAATTGATTTTTGAAAATAAAAAGCTGCAGAATCGGCGTTGGAGATGTTTGCTTCTCCCACATAATAATATAAATATCTTAGATGATATCCGGCCGGACTGGAAATATATTTGCTTTCCAATTTTTCAATTTTTTCAAGCGCCTCAATGCGTTTTCCGTTTTGAAGATCATTTAATATTTTTCCGAATTGTCGTTTTTGGGCATGGGAAAAAAGTCCTGTAATTAGAAATGTCAAAAACAAAATACTTCGGATCAAGTTGAAAAGATTAGGCATATGATTGGTTATTGCCATCAAAATTAAGTAATATAAAATTAGTTCGATATTGAATCTTATTTGCTTCTAATAATCTGATTTAGAACCAAATATGATCGAGGTTACAATAAAAGGAGATTTTGTGTTATTTAGTTTTTTCAATATAAATAGCAGACGCAAATTGCCTGATTTCTGTTGATTGTTTTGATATTCAGGTTCTCCTTATGTTATCATTTGAACATTTAGAATTGAAAAAACGGATGCTTATTCATATTTTGGTAATATAAAATTATACGCACCCTACCCACTTTCATCCACTGAACAAGATCATGAATGAAATATATAATGACTTTATTTAAACCTATACTCATTTTATTCGTCTGTTGTCCATGCTAAAAAAAACCACCCAAATAATCTTCTCTCTGATTGCAGGAATTACATTGATTGTCAGCTGTCAAAAACAGGATGTTTCAGATAATAGTTATTTGTACACAGCGATCAATACTCAGTTCGGAAACAGTATCAATCCGAACCAACTATATAATTATGCCGGCCAACCCATTCCCGGCTACATCAACAGAGACAATACCCGAGGCAATTCAATACAAAATGCCAAAGCCACTTTGGGAAGAGTGCTTTTTTATGACCGGAACCTGAGCACAGATCGATCAATCTCTTGTGCGAGTTGTCATCAGCAATCTTTTGCATTCAGTGATACCGCGCTGGTGAGTTCAGGCGTTGAAAACGGAAAAACAACTCGACACAGCATGCGACTGATAAACAGTCGATTTGCTCAGGAAACACGTTTCTTTTGGAACAAACGTGCCGCCAGTCTGGAGGTACAAACCACCATGCCCATTCAGGATCATGCAGAAATGGGATTCAGTGGAACCAATGGAAGGCCTGGCTTGGAGGCCTTGCTCACCCGATTGCAACAAATAGATTATTATCAGGCCTTGTTTCGTTTAGCTTATGGAGATCCGAATGTAAGTGAGGTTCGCATGCAGGAATGTTTATCTCAATTCATCCGAAGTATTCAATCCTTTGATTCAAAATATGATGTCGGACGTTCACAAGTCAATAATGACGCAGTCAATTTCCCGAATTTCACGCAACAAGAAAACAGTGGAAAAAATTTATTTCTCAGTCCACCTGTATTCGATGCTACCGGGAGTAGAATAGGTGGCGGATTGGGCTGTGGTGGATGTCACCGGGCACCCGAGTTCGATATAGATCCCAACTCAGGAAACAATGGGATTGTGGGAATCATTGGTGCACCCGGACTCGACCTGAACAATACCAGGGCGCCAAGTTTGCGCGATTTGATTAGAACGGATGGTGTTTTAAACGGACCGATGATGCATACCGGAGTCATTCAAACATTACAAGCAGCCATTGGTCATTATGGAACGATTATTCAAGCTCCGGGCAATAATTTATTGGATCGCAGATTGTTGCCTAGCGGTAACGGACAGCGGTTAAATTTAAATGCGGCCGAGGTCAATTCTGTCATAGCGTTTATGAAAACCTTGAGTGGAACAGCCGTTTATTCTGCACCGCAATGGTCTAATCCATTCCCATAGTTAATCAGATATTTTAGTGTCATTTTTAAACGCTGGCATTTTTTCGGCGATATTTTCATCGGTTTTCAAGTCCTACATTTTTGAACGTTAGATTCAAGTATTTGAATCTAAAAGCCAAGTAGTTCCCGGTCATTATTTTTCATATTTGATTGAAAGACAAGTTTTTAGGCTCTTATTGTTCAGCATATCATGCATGATGAGAAATTATGCAAAAGATGAGATTAGCGTTGAAATTAAGCCAGGTAAATTGTTTCATGAATTTCTAAAAATGGATATTTCCACAAGAATTAGGCGCTTTTACACCTTGGTTAAACCCATTGTATCTATGCAAACACAGGAATGATCAATAACCTGTCAAAACGATTTATTAGCAAAGGAAATTTAACAGCTTCGCATATAGGAGATATCCTTTTAATAAGATATTTTCGCGCTTCAATGATTCGTCAAATATTATGAACGCATCTGATGGCATTGTTCATCATTTTACTATTCACAACATAACACACCATTTAATTAAAAATTCAATTTTATGAAACTAAAAGCATTATCTCTCCTAACTGCACTGTCTGTTGTAATCCTGATTTCAATGGCATCTTGTGGCTCTTCCAAAAAAGTGTCATACACCAAAGAGAAAAAGGAAATCAAAATGCCTTTATCAGGATCAGATTTCAGAACCAATGGTGAATATTTTCGCGTGGTAAGTCATGGTGAAAGTCCGGACCTGACCATGGCTGAAAAAATTGCCATGTCAAACGCCCGTGCACAGATGGCCATGCAAATTCAGACATTGGTAAAAGCGGTCAATGAAAATTACTCCAATCAAATTAAGGACGACAATGCTTTCCAGACCGGACAATCATTTGAGTCGCTGTCCAGAGATGTAGCCAATCAGATTTTACCCAATATTGCGGTAAAGGAAAGTAAAGTACTCATGGGTGAAACCAACATTTATGAATATTGGGTATGTGTGGAGATTTCAAAGAAGGATCTGAAAAACAGATCTATGCAACAAATGACTTCCGGCAGCGAATCAAAAATTCTTAAAAACAAGGAAGCCTTTCAAAGAATTTTTGACGAAGAGATGAACAAATTGAACTAATGCTTATTAAAACTGAAACTTATTTCTGATGAAGTCTTTATTATTTTCATTTTTTTGCTTTTTTATCATTCATGGACTTGCTGCCCAGAATATCTCCTTGTTGGATGATATAGAAGTGGATCGTGACATCATTACTGTAAGTATTACCAAAAAGTTTGACAGTAAGAAAAATGAAATTCCGGATACGCTTCTAAGGAACATAACAGAAGAGTTGAA
>JBILCT010000200.1:0-3478 GCA_044353025.1 Ferruginibacter sp.
CGTCCGGCCCTTCCGGTTTCCTGATAATAATTTTCTATGGACTTGGGAATATTATAATGAATCACAAAGCGGATATCCGGCTTGTCAATACCCATTCCAAAGGCAATGGTAGCAACAATCACGTGTACATCTTCATGTAGGAATTGATCTTGACGGGTTGCACGGAGTTTCGCATCCAATCCTGCATGATAGGCAACCGCCTTGATGTCGTTGGCATTTAGCATATTTGCCAAGTCTTCCGTGGTTTTCCGGTTTAATGTGTAGATGATCCCACTTTTTCCATGGTGTTGTTTGATAAAACGAACAATGCTCTTATTGGTCTGCTCTACGTTTTGCTTGGGTTGTATCTCGTAATAAAGATTCGGTCTGTTAAAAGAAGAAAGCAATACTTCAGGTTCACGAAGACCGAGATTTTTCACAATGTCTATCTGGACTTTAGGTGTAGCGGTTGCTGTAAGCGCGATGACAGGAGCATCCGGGCGGATTGATTCCATCATGTCTCGAAGTCTGCGATACTCCGGTCTGAAATCATGTCCCCATTCAGAAATACAATGTGCTTCATCCACCGCAAAAAATGAAACTTTGACGGATTCGAAGAACTGAAGATTATCTTCCTTTGTCAGCGTTTCCGGTGCCACATAAAGCATTTTAGTTTTGCCGGATTGCAGGTCTTCCTTTACTTTTTTCTGTTGTGCTTTGCTTAGTGTGCTATTCAAAAAATGGGCTACATCATCTTTACTGCTATAACTCCGAACTAAATCAACCTGATTTTTCATCAAGGCAATCAAGGGAGAAACGATAATGGCTACTCCTTCCATCATCATGGCAGGAAGCTGATAACACAAACTTTTACCACCGCCTGTTGGCATGATCACAAAAACATCTTTACCACTCAACAAAGATTTGATCGCAGATTCCTGCGTACCCTTAAATCCATCAAAGCCAAAATGCCGTTGCAGTGCTTCTAAAAGCACGGAAGAATCAATAGCTGGTTGCTCTACTGATACCGTTTTTTGGGATATTGTTTTGGATCTGGGCATTCTATATGGGTAATATGACGTATTTACCCCGAAGATTTGGAAGGTCACGAAGTTATTGAAAATAATTCCTAAAAGCAATACTGATTTGCGGTTTCCTTTGCATTTTCCTCAGTTTAGAGTAGGTTTGCGCACGTTTTCATGCAACCGGATCAGATCATAGCTGCCGCTCGTCGGACCATCCAATCACAGGCTCAATCTGTGTCGGATTTGAATGCGTTCATACAAGATGATTTTGTAAGGGCCGTTCAGCAAATATCTGCATGCTCCGGACGTTTAGTCATCAGTGGAATTGGAAAAAGCGCATTGATTGCTCAAAAAATAGTTGCTACGCTCAACAGCACGGGCACCCCGTCCCTGTTCATGCATGCAGCCGATGCCATTCATGGTGATCTTGGAATGATTCGTCCGGAAGACATTGTTCTCATTATCAGTAAAAGTGGAGACAGTCCTGAAATCAAAGTATTGGTACCGCTGGTTCGAGGGTTTGGTAACTTTTTAATTGGTATGGGAGGAAAGTTGGATTCTTTTCTGGCCCAACATGCGAATCTGTACTTGAACACCACTGTTCAACAGGAAAGCTGTCCAAATAATCTGGCGCCCACCAATAGTACTACCGCTCAAATGGTCATGGGAGATGCGCTCGCTGTTTGCCTGATGGAAATGAAAGGGTTTGCATCCGCAGACTTTGCCAGATATCATCCGGGAGGCGCATTGGGCAAAAAACTATATCTACGTGTGGCAGACTTGATGCATGCAAATATTTCAAGTCTTCAAGTTCAATCCACAGTTAAAGAAGTTATTCTTTCCATCACTCAAAACCGTCTTGGGGCAGTTGCTATTTTACATTCGAACCATCAAATTGCAGGCGTGATAACGGATGGTGATATACGCAGAATGTTGGAAAAGCATGATCAAATAGGAATGCTATGCGCTGCAGATATCATGTCTGCAGAACCCCGATGTATCAGTGCCGATGCCATGGCAGCAGAAGCTTTTGAAATCATGCGTCATCATAACATTAACCAATTACTTGTCAAAGATGGCAATGCCTTTGCTGGTATCATTCATATACAAGACCTGATCCGAGAAGGCATCATCTAAAATATCTGCATCACCAACAAAAATCAATGCATCCATAACAAGTGCATGGAAACAATGATCATTCTTTGACGAAATAAAACAACAAACATCCATGAATTCAAATCATTATGTAGCTATCATGGCCGGTGGAATCGGAAGCCGTTTTTGGCCCATGAGTCGTACCAACTATCCCAAGCAATTTTTAGATATTCTCAATACCGGAAAAACACTGATTCAGTCAACCTTTGATCGATTCGCTCGATTCATTCCCAAAGAAAATATTTACATCGTTACCTCCGACACGTATCGCCAAATTGTTCAAGATCAACTTCCTGATTTGAATCCGGCGAATATTTTGTGCGAACCTTCCAGAAAAAACACCGCTCCCTGCGTTGCTTATATTTCTTATAAACTCGCGCAGCTTAATCCCGAAGCCAATTTAATTTGTGCACCGGCTGATCATTTGATTCTCGATGAAACTGCATTTGAAGCAACCTGTAAAGCCGCGTTGGAATTCACTTCAAATATCAAAGCTTTACTTACTCTGGGAATCAAACCAACCAACCCCAACACCGGTTACGGATATATACAGTTCGAGCAGTTGGCTGTACATAACAACGTATTCAAAGTAAAAACCTTTACAGAAAAACCGGATCGCGATTTGGCTAAAACCTTCGTAGCCAGTGGCGATTTTTTATGGAATGCCGGTATTTTCGTTTGGCAAATTCGCAACATTGTCAAAGCTTTTGAATCTTTCCTCCCTGAACTTCATGAGTTATTTGATTCAGAACGTGCTTTTTATAACACGGATAAAGAAACAGAAGCCATCGAACGCATCTACCCGCAATGCGTGAACATTTCTATCGATTATGGCATCATGGAAAAAGCCGATAATGTTTACGTCATTCCGTCTTCATTCGGATGGAGTGATCTGGGTACATGGGCCAGCGCCTATGAAACCTTGGAAAAAGATTATCTGGATAATGCAGTGGCTGGAAACAATGTGATGGTCATTGATGCTACCAAGAATATGGTGCATGCAGACAATAAAAAACTGGTTTTATTGCAAGGACTGGAAGATTTTATTGTAGTAGATACCAAAGATGTTTTGATGATCTGCAAAAAAGACAAAGAGCAGGAGATCAAGGAGTATGTGGCAGAGGTCAAACGCAACAAAGGCGACCGTTTTATTTGATTTTTCTATTCACTCAAACATAGATCATGCCCAATTTGCAATCCAAATTGCCGGCGGTAGGCACTACTATTTTTACAGAGATGAGTGTGTTGGCTCAACGCCATCAGGCTATCAACCTCGGACAAGGATTTCCGGATTTTGAAATGGATGTGACATTGATAGA
>JBILCT010000092.1:0-5445 GCA_044353025.1 Ferruginibacter sp.
ACAGCCAATGCCGGTCCGGTTTTGGCTTTTGATGGTGAATTGGGACTGGGAAAGATTTACACAGAATTTCATGAATATTGGAATCAATGGAACATTGCATTTTCAAATCATCAGGCTGAAAAAATAAACCTGGATGTATTTCATGAATACAGTGCATTTGCTGTTACGCAACAACTCGCGAATTCACTGGATAAATGTTTACAACAAGAGAAATAGTATTGATATGAAATATTTAAATACTGCATTAGAAATGAAATTAGGATTGTAAACCATACGGAACACAATGAAGAAACTGGCAATCATAACAAGTCATCCAATTCAATATAATGCACCTGTATTTCAGCTTTTATGTGAGAGAAATTTGATTGAAATACATGTTTTTTACACATGGGGGGAAAGGGGATATGGAGAAAAATTTGACCCGGGATTTGGGAAGCGCATTGAATGGGATATCCCTTTGTTGACTGGATACCCTTATTCATTTGTTTTAAATACATCAAAAGATCCTGGCTCTCATCATTTTGGAGGAATCATAAATCCGAATTTGATTAGCGAAATAGAGCAGTGGAATGCTGATGCTATTTTAATTTTTGGATGGAGTTTCCAATCCCATTTAAAACTCATGCGTTATTTCCATGGGAAAATTCCTGTTTTGTTTAGAGGAGATTCACATCTGCTTGATCAAAATCCAGGTTCAATGAAATCATTCATTAGAACTTTCTTTTTACGTTGGGTTTATAAGCATGCAGACAAAGCGCTTTACGTTGGAAAAGCAAATTATGATTATTTCATAAAAATGGGGTTTAAAAAAGAACAGCTCTTTTTTGCCCCACACGCCATCGATAATCAAAGATTTTCATCAAATGATTCACAAAATGTACGACAATTGTTAGGAATTGATCCTGGACAAATCGTATTTCTTTTTGCCGGAAAATTAGAAGAAAAGAAAAATCCTGCTTTGTTGATAGAGGCTTTTCGATTATTGAATCATCCCAAAGCGATTTTGTTGATTGTTGGTAACGGTCCTATGGAAACAGAGATAAAATCAATCATTTCCATGCTTCCAATAAATATTCGGTCAAGAATATTTCAAAAAGAATTTGTAAATCAAAAGGATATGCCAGCTGTGTATTCTAGTTCAGATGTCTTTATACTGCCATCACAAGGGCCTGGTGAAACCTGGGGGTTATCCGTTAATGAGGCAATGGCAAGTGGATTAGCAATTATCGTAAGTGATAAATGTGGTTGCTCAAAAGATTTGGTGGTTGAAGGAGAGAACGGGTTTGTTTTCAAAAGTCAGCATGTAATTTCTTTGATGGAATCTATGCGTGAAATAATTCATTCAAAGAATCTCATAGCGATGAAAAATAAGTCACTCGAATTCATTAAAAAATGGAATTTTAAAGAGATTGCAAGCACCATCGAAAACTTGGTCGTAAATTCGTAAACATGATGTTTAGTTTTAGTACCTTATTTCCTGAACGCTACAATTGGCTGCTATTCATCTGTTTCTCAGTTGTTCTAAGAATTTTATTGATTGATATCAGTTGGTATTGTTTTTTTTCATTGATTGTTTCAATTTTCCAATTTAGTTTGTTATTTCAGCAATTTGGGAGAATAATACCAACAAGACATTTGTTCGGTGCGCTCATGTGTTTGCAATTTTTAGTCGGACCAACCTTAGCATATAATGGACTCGATGATTATCAATATTTCATGTATCGGATGAAAATACCTGAGGATGAATATTTTCTCTATGCGTTTCCTGCGGTCATTTTTTTCATCATCGGATTACATCTAAGAGCCGGAAATGCCAAAGGCGAACGCTTAGATCTTCAAGAAATTCGAACATTTATTTCAAACAATAAACTTGTAGCACCCATTTTAATCGGAGTCGGATTTTTCGCCAGTATTGTTTCGAACTATTTCTCCTCAGACCTGGCTTTTGTATTTTATTTGATTGGTTCTTTTAAATTCATTGGACTGTTTTTATTAATTCTAGGTGAAAAAAGAGTCAACCTCATTGCATTTTTTCTGGTTGTAGG
Organism: Ferruginibacter sp.; assembly: GCA_044353025.1. Lineage (GTDB taxonomy): Bacteria > Bacteroidota > Bacteroidia > Chitinophagales > Chitinophagaceae > Ferruginibacter. Next base: position 2,046 of record JBILCT010000092.1, read on the forward strand.
TTCAGTTGTAATTTCATCTCTCGGTTCTGGTATGTTTCATGATTTGTTGACATGGATTATCTTTTTGGCTGCTGTTTTTGCTATCAAATATGCAGTTAGCTTTTATGTAAAAATTACAGGCTTAGTTATTTTCATTTTCGTCGCAACAACGATCCAACTTTTAAAAAGCGACTATAGGGTACTTACGAGTATAGATGATAATCAAGCCGGTATAGAAACATTTGCCAAAGTTTACCAACAAGAAAATATGAAGGAAGGCGTTTTTAATTTTCAAAAAATAGCACAATCAAATGTACGTATCAATCAAGGCTTTATTGTCACAAACATTATGTTTACTGTTCCTGAAAAAGAGCCTTATGCGAATGGGGAAGAGTTAAAGGATATTTTGAAAGCAGCATTTTTACCCAGGATTTTGGCCCCCGATAAATTAAAAGCAGGTGATCGTAGTTTGTTTCGAAAATACTCAGGTATTCCAATCACGCAGGGTACATCCATGGGACTGAGTTCAGTTGGAGATGCATATATCAATTTTGGTGTATTGGGTGGAATTGTATTCATGTTTTTTCTTGGTCTTATGTATAGTGAAGTGCTAGTGTTTTTTTTCAATATTCAAAGTCGCTTTCCTTTGATTATTCTGTTTTCTCCGCTGATTTTTTATTACCCTATCAGACCGGATTGTGAGCTGCAAACAATTCTCGGTCATCTTGTGAAATCTATATTTGTTGTGTTCGCAACATTTTATATTTGGAAGAATGTTTTTTTAATTCAATCAAGCGAGAAAATTATACATGCTGAAATTTGAGCGCAATAAAAACGGATGATTTGTGTGATGATGCAATCAATGTCAAACATGCCCAATTCGACAAATGAACAATGAAATAAAAAAAATCATGATAACCATAGATTGGTTTGCACCTGCATACAAAGCAGGTGGACCGATTCAATCTATTGTAAACATGGTAAATCAACTCGAGGGGAAAGCTATTTTTTATATTGTGTGTGGTCATAAAGACGTTGATGGAACTATTTTGGAAAATATTAGATTCAATCAATGGGTAAATTATAATGATCATACCATGGTATGGTATGCAGAAAAAAAGCACATTCATCTTTTTAAAAAATTGTCTGAAACAATTCGTCCTGACATGCTTTTTTGTGTTGGCCTGTATTCTCCGTTTTTCAACTGGTTGCCATTATTTTCAGTAAAAGCATCCAGAAAAATATGGTCTGTTAGAGGAATGTTGCATCCTGGTGCACTCAGTCAAAAATCATGGAAAAAAAAATCTTTTTTATATTTTTTGAAATGCATGAAATTATATTCGAAAATACATTTTCATGCTACTGATCTTGATGAATATAATTTCATTCAAAAAAATATCTCTTCTAAAGCTAGCATATTCATAGCTGGAAATTTTTCAAAAAAAATCACGCCTGAAGCACCGATCATAAAAAAGAATGGTGTTTTAAAATTATCAACGGTTGCACTTATCAGTCCAATGAAAAATCATTTGCTTGTTTTAGCGTCTCTGGCAGCATGTACAGGAGAAATAGCATACCATATTGTTGGAGCAATCAAAGATGAAGCTTATTGGGGAAAATGTCTTGGCTTGATACAATCGCTTCCACCCAATGTGCAAGTACATTATCATGGTGAAATTGAACCTGATCGGGTTCAATTTTTACTAAATTCAATACATGTAAGTATTAATCCAAGTGAAAGTGAAAATTTCGGTCATGCAATCGTTGAGTCAATGCAAGCAGGGAAACCGGTCATCACCTCCAACCATACACCATGGAAAAATTTACAAGAAAATCATGCAGGATTCAATGTGGAGCTAAATAAGAACGAACTGAAATTTGCTATAGAACAATTTGTTCGGATGAATCAGGATGAATATGATTTATACAGCCATCATGCAATCCAATATATGAAAGGGAAACTGAATTCTCCAGCGCTGCTTAATAGCTATGAAAATATGTTTAACTTGCCCACATGAATTTGGGTAGTATTGCATTTAGATGGTTTTTGTTTCGCTTCATTGGAGTTTTTCTTTTGCTTTATCTAGGCACGGAGGCGTGGATTGGGATTTGTTCAAAAGGTGGATTTTACCTAAGTTGGGCAGATCAATATTTCAATTATGTAGATTGGATAAAGAAATCACTGATGTACGGTATTCAATGGAGTGTAAATAATATTTGGGATTATCAAACACATTTTGAACCTAATTTTCTAATCAGGATAAACGGTAAAAGAGGCGTCTACATTGCAATGGGTTGCGTGGGATATGGGGTGTATAGTTTTTGGATTGCTTATATCATCGCAGTGCCACAGAAAGTAAAAAATAAATTGATTTGGATTGTCTGCGGCCTTTTTTTGTTATGGATCATCAACGTTTTGCGTATTTCCATGTTTTTGGTAGCCATCAACGAAAAAAAAACAATGCCACTTGGAATAGATCATCATACTTGGTTTAATATTATTGCCTATTCGATGATCTTGCTTTTAATTTACTTTTACGATAAAATGACGGTTACAGAAACGAAAAAAGCGCTGTGATTTGTCAATAAACTATCCATGAATTCATGATCATACTTGGAATAAACGCTTATCACGCAGATTCTTCAGCTGCCATTTTTGTAAATGGTGAAATGATTGCAGCCATTGAAGAAGAGCGTTTTACCCGCATCAAACACTGGGCCGGTTTTCCTATACAAGCGGTTGAGTTCTGTTTGAAAGAAGCAGGAATATCATTGCATGAAGTTGATCAAATTGCCATTGGCAGAGATCCCAAGGCGAAAATTTTCAAGAAAATAATCTTTCTTGCCAAGCACCCGATTTCCGGTTTTCGAGCCATTCAAGAAAGATTAAATAATCGAAAAGAAATTCAAGGGATTGCCGAGCCTTTGGCTGCACATTTTTCAATGGATCTTGCTCAAATTGAATCAAAAATCAATTACGTCGAGCATCATGCCAGTCATATCGCTTCTGCTTTTTTCGCTTCTCCTTTTGAAAAGGCAGCCTGCTTGTCAATTGATGGTTCCGGTGATTTTTCTACAACGATGCTTGGTATAGGGGATGGTAATCACATTCAAATTTTAGATTCTCTCGATTTCCCTCATTCTCTTGGATTGTTTTATACTGCATTCACTCAATTTCTTGGGTTTCCTCATTATGGAGATGAGTATAAAGTTATGGGGATGGCGCCTTATGGAGAACCGCGATATACCCATCTAGTTGAACAGGTTATCAAGCTTACTCCTGATGGTTTGTTTAGACTTGATTTGTCCTATTTTAAAAATGCTGGGTCTGGCGTTATGCGGTTCGATAAGAATATTCCAATTGTAGCACCACTTTTCAATGAGAAGTTCATCAAGCTTCTTGGTGAACCTCGAGCAGGTA
>JBILCT010000065.1:0-6315 GCA_044353025.1 Ferruginibacter sp.
TCAGGATCTGGCAGCTTCTGTACAGAAGGTAACAGAAAATGTAATTTTTCATATACTCAATCATTTACAAAAGCGAACCGGTTTAGACAAGGTATGTATTGCAGGGGGTGTTGCACAGAACAGCGTGGCTAATGGGAAAATAACCAGGAATACAACTTTTAAAGAGGTATATATCCCATCTGCAGGACATGATGCAGGAATTTCAATGGGTGCCGGTGTGTATGTTCAACATCAATTACATCATCAAAATCGCGTTCACATTCGTTCTGCATACACGGGGAGTCGTTTCAGCAATGATGAAATTGAATCGTGGCTTAATCAAGAAGGAATCAAATATCAACGACTGGAAGATCAAGTGCTTTATGATGTGGTAACTGATTGCCTGATCAATGGTGGTGTTGTTGGTTGGATGCAGGGTAGGGCCGAATTCGGTCCACGTGCATTGGGAGGAAGGTCAATTCTAGCAGATCCGAGAAGAATTGATGCAAAGGAATTATTGAATGTGAAAATCAAAAGGAGGGAAAGTTTCCGTCCTTTTGCCCCTTCTATTTTGGCGGAATATGTTTCAGAATATTTCGAGCTGGATGAACCAGTTCCTTTCATGGAGAGAGTTTTTCCCATCAAAAAAGAAAAACGTGAATTAATTCCAGCGGTTTGTCATGTCGATGGTTCAGGCAGATTGCAATCCGTTTATCGCGATGTTTCACCCAGGTATCACGCATTGATAGAAAATTTTCGAAATAAAACCGGTGTCCCGATTTTATTGAATACTTCATTCAATGAGAATGAACCTATCGTCAATACGCCAGCGGAAGCTTATAACTGTTTCGCTCGTACCATGATGGATATGTTGGTTTTGGAAAATATCATCATTGTGAGATCTTAAGTATTTTTTAAATGTTATTTTTGCTTGTTGATAAACATTCAATTCTAATCACTTGAAGGTATCCATCATAACTGTAACCTATAACGCAGAATTATACTTGGCGCAATGCATTCAATCTGTATCGGAACAATCATACAAGGATATTGAATATCTAATCCTGGATGGTGGCTCCAAAGATGGCACCCTGGCTATTATTCAGAAAAATGAATCAAAAATCACAAAGTGGGTTTCCGGAAAAGACAAAGGGATGTATGATGCATTAAACAAAGGCATGCAAATGGCAACCGGCGATATCATCGGTATTTTAAACAGCGATGATATGCTTTATGATAAAGATGTGATTTCCAAAATCGTCGCTACTTTCGAACATGAAAAAACCGATGCCGTTTATGGAGATTTGGTTTATGTGAATGCAGCGGATACTAAAGTGATAATTCGTGACTGGAAGGGTCAGTCATACAAAAGAAGTCGCTTCCGTTGGGGCTGGATGCCGGCACATCCCGCATTTTACGTCAAACGAAAAGTTGTAGAAAAATTTGGTGGCTATTTACTTGAATTTGGCAGTGCAGCAGATTATGAATGGATGTCAAGATTATTATACCTCCATCACGTAAGTGCTGCTTATCTACCGTCAAGGATTGTTCGAATGAGAACCGGGGGACAGAGTAATGCTTCCTGGAAAGCCAGATGGAAAGCCAATCGAAATGATTTCAGATCAATGAAAAAAAACGGAATACCTTTACCTTGGTTGGGTTCCATATTAAAACCTCTCAGAAAATTTTTTCAATTTTTTTCCTGATAATTATGTTATCCTGGTTCAAAAAAAATAAAACGCCTCAAACTGGATATTTTCCGATTTCAACGGACATGCATTCGCATATACTTCCCGGAATAGATGATGGTTCTCCGGATGTAACAACCTCGATTCAACTAATAGAAGGGTTGATTGCACTTGGTATCAAAAAGTCGATCGCTACTCCTCACGTTATCGGAGATATGTTTAGAAATAATCCTATTACAATTCATACGGCACTTGAAAAATTAAAAAATGAGATCGATCGGCTTCAAATAGAATTTGAAGTGTCTGCTGCTGCTGAATATATGATGGATAGCTATTTTTTGGAACTGCTTGCTACGAATCAAGGATTATTGACCATCAAAGAAAATATGTTGTTGACAGAATTTTCTTACGCATCCAAACCAGTTGAAATAGAAAAGTTCACCTTCGCAATTCAGTCTGCAGGTTATTCTCCCATTTTAGCTCATCCTGAGCGATACCCGTATTTCATCAACAATATGAAAAATTTCCATAGGCTCATGGACCTTGGATTTATTTTTCAAGTGAATATTGCTTCACTTACGGGATATTATGGCAAAGACGCGCTCAAAGCTGCAGAATATTTGATTAAAAATAATTTGGTCGCTTTTTTGGGAACTGATTTGCACCACGATAGACATATGCAATGTATTTCCGATTTGAAAAATCAACAAAGGCTTAGAGAAATATTGGGACATAAGTCATGGAACGAGTTTCTGTAAATCATATCGTCCATTCGACTAGCTTATTTTCCCACTCAGGGTTATGTACAGCTTTGATGGAAAGATAATTGTCTGTATAGCCGTCCATCGTTCCATTTTTATTCGCTCCTTCAAACAATACAGTTCGGGTTTGACCGATGTGCTTTTCAAAAAAAGCGGAAGACTTCTCGTAGCTCAGCTGTCTTAATTTACTATTACGCGCTTGTCTGACAGCAACAGGTACAATATCTTTCATGCTCGAAGCCAATGTGTTTTCACGTTCAGAGTAAGTGAATACGTGTAGATAGGTTATATCCAAATGAGTAAGAAAATCCAATGTTTCATTAAAGTGCGTTTCGGTTTCTCCAGGGAATCCGACAATTACATCAACACCAATGGACGCATGAGGTATTTCCTGACGAATCCAATGGACACGTTCAGCATACAAATCACGTTTATACCTTCTTTTCATTAAGCCTAAAATCTCATCAGATCCGCTCTGCAACGGGATATGAAAATGCGGCATGAATGCCCTGCTTTTCGCCACCCAACTGATCATTTCGTTGGTTAGCAGATTCGGCTCGATAGACGATATTCTGTAACGAGGAATGGTTGTTTCAGTATCCAATACTTTCATCAAATCAAAAAACTGTTCTATTTTTTGTTTGCCTCCTTGAATTCCTTTTCCAAAATCACCGAGATTGATGCCTGTAAGTACAATTTCCTGCACACCGGCAGTTTCCAGTCCATGAACTTGTGCCAATACTTCTTCGATTCGATTACTTCTGCTTTTCCCACGAGCGAGCGGAATTGTACAAAAGCTGCAATTATAATCACATCCATCTTGAACCTTTAGAAAGACACGCGTTCTTTCATGCATGGAATGAGTAGGAGTAAACAATTGCACATCATTGATATCACAACTATGAATTTTTCCGGTTTCTTCCGGTGTAAGATCCTTTAGGTGTTTTACAATATTAAATTTTTCTCCGGCGCCCAATACAAGGTTAACGCCCGGAATTTCTGCGATTTCTTTGGGCTTCAGTTGTGCATAGCATCCGGTAATCACAACTACAGACCCAGGGGATCTTCTACGAATACGTCTGACCAACTGGCGACATTCTTTATCCGCATTGTCAGTAACAGAACAGGTATTGATAACATACACGTCTGCATCACTCTCAAATGGACGTTGTTCAAATCCTTCGTTTTCCAGCATCCTGCCAAGGGTGGTAGTTTCACTGAAATTCAGCTTGCATCCGAGAGTATGTAAAGCAACAGAGCGCGACATGGCGCAAAAATAAAGCATTCAAGTTTAGCATGCTTCTTTGAAAAATCAAAATATGACGATGAATATTGATTGACTTTTTGAATTCTGTTAACTTCGAGGTATGAAAAAAATATTATTTGCACTGTTGGTCTTGGTAGTAGTCTCTTGTAACGCACAAACCAATCAACAACTCCAGCCCAAAGAGGTCCAATCACTGATTCAAAGCAAAAATCCACCTGTTTTACTGGATGTAAGATCTCCCGACGAATTTAGCCATGGATATTTGACTCGTGCAGTAAACATTGATTATAACAGTGAAACATTCGAATCGGATATTTTGAAACTTGATAAGCTAAAACCTTATGTGGTTTATTGTTTATCCGGAGGAAGGAGTTCGGATGCAGCCGCATTCATGAGATCAAATGGGTTTAAAAACGTACTTGAGTTGAAAGGGGGAGTGATGGCCTGGGAAAAAACAGGTCTAACTTTGAGCAATGAGCCGCTTGTTGATACAACCAAACAATCGCTCCATGCAATGGATATGGCTGCGTATGAAAAGTTGATGAAGCAAGACAAAACTGTTTTGATTGATTTTTACGCACCTTGGTGCGGACCCTGTCGTAAAATGGAACCTGCATTGGCTAGTGTAACAGAAAAATTTCGTGGAAAGGCAACCATTGTAAGAATCAATATTGATGCAAACAAAGCACTGGCTCGTCAACTTGGCGTGGATGAAATCCCTTTCTTAATGCTTTACAAAAACGGTGAAAAGCAGGGGAATTTTATCGGTGCAATGGATGAGAAAGGATTGATTTCGATTTTGGAAAAAGCAACCGTTATTGAATAACTACTTCCTTGATCAAGGATTCTCCCATGGCTTCATTGACTCGTTGAATGATCAATGCACGTTGATAATGTAATTCCTGTTTTAATGGCCCAACCATGGTTGTGATAAAAAGGGTTTGCCCAACAATGCTTATTTTGTCTGTATATTTTGAAATCGTAATGCCCATCACTTCTTCCCATACAGCTTCTAATTGAACAGATCTTAAACCATTACGTTGTTTACTTTGCTTGATAAACTGCTCCATGGCTTCTTTGATAGATAGTTCAGACATATTTTTAATTTATTTAAATAGTATTTTAGTTTTTAAGTCAGGATATCTGAAGTAAATTACTTTGAATGGGTAAACGGTTGAAATTATCTTCTAATCGTTGTGTATGCGTATCTGTAATTAAAATTTGTATGCCGGATTTTTGGCAAACAAGTGTCAACAATTCGTTCATGCGATTTGCGTCCAGTTTTTCAAAAACATCATCCAGCATCAGAATAGGGTAAAAAGATTTATGTTGTTTGATAAATTCAAGTTCAGCCAGTTTCATGGCCATGAGCATTGTTTTTTTTTGACCTTGAGAACCAATTTGTTTAAAAAGTCGACCTTCCATTTTCAATGACAGATCATCACGATGAATACCTGAACTTGTTCTTTGCAAGGCCAAATCGGTTTTACGTTGACGATTCAATAAGGCTTCAAAAGAATGCGTGGATAATGCACTTTCATAATCAAGCTCAATGGTTTCACGATGATTGGATATGGCTTGGTATTCTCTCTGAATCCAACCCAATAAGGTTTTACAGGTTAATTTTCTCTTTTCATGAATAAAACTGCCAATCGGAATCAACTGTGCATCATATACACCTAATAAATCACTGGATGCAGTTGGATGAGCTGCCATTTGCTTGAGTAAACTGTTCCGTTGTTGTAGGATTCTGTTATAATCCATCAGTTTTAAAAGATACGATTTGTCTATCTGACAAAGTAGGGTGTCCAGCCATTTTCTCCTTATTTCACCTGGACCGTTGATCAGCTCAATATCATCAGGTGCAACCATGACTGCAGACAACAAACCTATGTGTTCCGCTCTTTTTTCATAGGGAATACCATTCAGTATGATTTCTTTTTTATTGGATCCTCGGTAAACACAGTTTACTTCTTTTTTTTGCTCATTCAAATCGAATTTCAAATCAATTCTAAAGCCATCTTTTTCAAATTGAGTAATCGATTGATCTTGATTGGTAAAATAGCTTTTGGTGAAGCATCCATAATAGATTGCATCAAGCAGATTGGTTTTACCAATGCCATTCGGACCGCAAATACCGGTCAAGGGAGAATCAAACAAAAAAGTCTGTTCAAGATAATTGCGGTACTGGGTTAATTTCAGTTGGTTTATGCGAAGCATCGGGTTGCAAGATAGCATCTTCGTGTTTTGTGGAGCCAATCAAACCATAATTTGGTATTCTGTACAATAGACTATGGTATTTTAGACCTAAATCTGTATATTTGCCCACCTAAAAATTTAATGCATTGGCAACAAAGTTTTCAAAGGAAACCTATCTGTATTGGTACGAAATGATGCTTTTACTTCGTCGTTTTGAGGAGAAAGCGGGTCAGTTGTATGGGATGCAGAAAATACGTGGTTTCTGTCATTTATACATAGGTCAGGAAGCATTGGCTGCCGGATGTATGACAGCAACCAATCCGGATGACAAGTTTATTACAGCTTATCGTGATCATGGTCTAGCCATTGCGAAAGGTGTGAGCGCTAAGAGCTGTATGGCTGAATTATATGGTAAAGCGAC
>JBILCT010000291.1:0-2655 GCA_044353025.1 Ferruginibacter sp.
AGACGATATCGGTACAAAGCCCCCAATCTTCCGATCGCCACAACTACAGCTACCGCAGCAACCGGGTATATCTGGTCTTTTTCAACTCCTACACCTTTACAAGCGCAACTGGATTCAGGAACATGGAATTCGCAGGTGATTGTTGTGAAATATCTAAGTAATAGTGCGGCGACTCCAACCGACAGCATTTATCTTCAATACAGTTCTGCCTGTGGTAATTCAAACAAACGTGCATTGAAATTGGCCATCAATGCCTTGAATCCGCCAACTGCTCCGGCTTCCGTTACCATCACTGCACTCAATACGTCCACCTGCGGTAACCGAAGATATCGTTTCACCATGCCCGTTATGCCGAATGCCACCCTTACATTACCGGCAGCGAACGGTTATCTGTGGACGCCCACCGGAAACCTGGCAACTTATGGTGTATTAGATTCCGGATCTTTTACTTCTCGTGTGATGATCTTGAAATACACTGCTGATTTTGCGTCACAGATCGGAGACAGCATCAAAGCCCAATTCAATAGCGATTGCGGTTTGAGTTTATTCCGTGCGATCAAATTCAGTGTGCCCAAATTGAGTGCGCCAAACGCGCCTGCTTCGATTTTAATCACGCCCGTTTCCGTAAACATATGTGGTGCCAGAAAATACAGATATACAGCTCCCAATCTGCCCTTGGGTACAACGTTGTTGGCAACACCTACCGGATATGTATGGTCGATGCCTACCGGAAATGTAGGCGCAACCGGCAGTTTGGATTCAGGGTCTCTGAACGGTCAGAAAATCATCATCAAATACAGTTCCAATGCGGCGGCTGCGGCTGGGGATTCTATTCGCTTGAGGTATTCCTCCAGTTGTGGCAATAGTGCGGTTAAAGCACAGAAATTATCGAACACTGTTTTAAATGGTTGTCCCATTATTGCCAAAGCAGTACAATCGAAATTAAATCAATACTCATCTGAACTTCAAATAAAGGTATCTCCCAATCCCTCTGCCAGTTATTTTCAACTGAATATTCAATCAAATAATACAGAGAGAATTGCTTGCCGAGTGACTGACATTCAAGGTAAAACTATTTCGAAAAAATACATTCAGAATGGAGGTGTAGAAACTTTTGGCCATGAATTGAAACCAGGCGTTTATTTTTTGGAGGTCTCACAAGGAATGCAGATAAAAACACAAAAACTAATCAAATGGTAGGGTTTAAAAAGTTTGGGTTTTATGATTTGAGTTTAGTTTTGTGCTACAAATAATTTTATCGTGGAAACTGAAATGAATGAACAATCCAATGGGATAGCATGGGAAACACTTCACCCCAATTACTTAAAAGTATCTCTTTGGAGTTGGGGATTATTTTATATCATCAGTGGAATCATCATCACCTTACTTTTTGTGTTTATTGAAGAAATACAAAAACTAATTCCGATTTTGATTACCGGGTTTATTTATTGGGTGTTGTTGCTATGGACAATATTTACGACAAGAGCCTCCATTAAAAGATCTAGATATCAATTGAGAGCCCATGATTTGATTTATGAACAGGGATGGTTTTTTCATCGACAACACATCATCCCATTCAATCGCATTCAGCATCTGGTCATACATATCAATCCAATCAGCAGAAAATTTGGCTTGGTGAAGTTGGGAATTTATACTGCAGCCGGAATGGCCAAAGATATTTACATCCCGGGCTTGCTTCCTGAGAAAGCAGATCATTTGAAACAGGTTCTTTCAATGCATATCAGTGAGGAAGATGTCTGAAATTAATTGGTCTATACCACGCCGACAATCATGGGTAGCCGTTTTGCTGCTGGCAATTCGATTTCTTAAAATTGGGTATAAAGTTTTTGGTGTCATACTGATCAGTGTACTGCTCAAGGGTAAACTCAGTTTTTTATGGTTGACGCTGGCTTTAATCATTATCCTGCTTTTATTTTTTGTGGCAGCCTTGTTGCAATTTTGGTTTTATAAATTCAGATTGGCGGATGGGATCTTGGAAGTGAATCAGGGACTGTTTTTTAAAAAACGTACCCATTTGCCTTTGATACAAATACAATCGGTTCATGCCGATCAAACATTATGGCATCGAATCACACAAACCAGTCGGATAAAAATAGATTCACCCGGCAGTGAACAAACAGAGGTAGTGATTGATGCCCTTTCAGAAAAAGATGCCGCATGGCTAAGGGATCAATTAATTGGAAAAAGAAACCAGCAGACTCAAACGGATATACCTGTAGTATCTGGTCCAATTTTATTCAGATCCATTCCGGATCTGTTGAAATGGAGTTTAACCATCAATCATTTACAAACCATCGGACTGGTTTTGATTTTCGGATTTACCATTCTGAATGATTTGGGCTCATCCATTCAAAAACAATCGATCGATTACGTGGAATCAAACATCGAAACAATCAATACAAGTTTTTTAGTAATTGGTTCATTGGCATTCGTGATTTTGATGATAACTATAGTGTTATCGATGGCGTTTATCGTTTATAAATACTTTGAATACACGTTGATTTCGGATTCAAAAGGTTTTAATGTACGCGCAGGTTTGATTCATGTTCAACAATGGAGTGTTCCTTTTCGTAAAATTCAGGTATGGCATTTTCGTTCCAATTGGATTCGTCGCTTTTCAGGATGGATGCATTT
>JBILCT010000201.1:0-3443 GCA_044353025.1 Ferruginibacter sp.
CCTTGTGTACCCAAGTAGATAATGGCTACTTGTTTCTCTACGGTGAATGGTGAGTATTGTGGTTGCTTCAGAATTTCCACGTTGCGGGCTCCTTTGTCAATCACATTCTTAGTGGCAGCGTCCAGATCTCCACCGAATTTAGAGAAGGCCTCCAATTCACGGTAAAGTGCCTGATCCAGCTTCAGGGTACCGGCCACTTTTTTCATGGATTTGATCTGTGCATTACCACCTACACGACTCACGGAGATACCTACGTTAATCGCTGGACGGATACCTGCGTTAAACAGATTATTCTCCAAGAAGATCTGTCCGTCGGTAATGGAAATTACGTTTGTTGGAATGTATGCAGAAACGTCACCCGCTTGTGTTTCAATAATAGGTAATGCGGTTAATGAACCACCCCCTTTTACGAGGTGCTTGATTGAATCCGGCAAATCATTCATTTGCTGAGCGATCTCATCTTTGGAAACCACTTTCGCTGCACGCTCTAGCAAACGACTGTGCAAATAGAATACGTCTCCAGGATAAGCTTCACGCCCGGGTGGACGACGAAGCAACAAGGATACCTCACGATATGCCACAGCTTGCTTAGAAAGATCATCATAAATGATCAGAGCCGGACGACCGGTATCACGGAAGAATTCACCGATTGCAGCACCGGCAAATGGCGCGTAGAACTGAAGCGGAGCGGGTTCAGAAGCGGAAGCAGCTACAATAGTTGTATAAGCCATTGCGCCATTTTCTTCTAATGTCTTCATGATGCCTGCAATCGTTGACGCTTTTTGTCCAACTGCTACATAAATACAATAAACAGGTTTACCTGCATGGAAAAATTCTTTTTGATTGATGATCGTATCGATTGCAATGGCGGTTTTACCAGTTTGGCGGTCACCAATGATCAATTCGCGCTGACCACGTCCGATAGGAATCATCGCATCAATCGCTTTGATACCAGTTTGAAGCGGTTCTTTCACCGGTTCGCGGAAAATCACACCAGGTGCTTTACGCTCCAGAGGCATTTCGTACAAATCGCCCTGAAGGGGTCCTTTGCCATCAATAGGTTGACCAAGAGTATTGATAACACGTCCGCACATGCCATCCCCCACTTTAATAGAGGCAATTTTACCGGTACGTTTTACTGTATCTCCTTCTTTAATTTCACTGCTGTCACCCATCAAAACCACACCCACATTGTCCTCTTCTAAGTTCAATGCGATGGCTTGAACACCGTTTTCAAATTCCACCAATTCACCGGAGCGAACATGGTTTAATCCGTAAACACGGGCGATTCCGTCACCTACCTGGAGGACGGTTCCAACTTCTTCGAGATTGGCTCCTGCATTGAAATTACTGAGTTGCTGCCGCAGGATGGCTGATATCTCATCAGGTTTAATTTCTACCATGGTTTTATTAATATGAGATCGTTACATGAGGAAAATCCCTCAATTCGGGTGCAAAGGTAGGGCTGAGGGGTTGAAAGACAAAAAAAAAGCAAGGATTTCCATGAAAAATTGATCAGTACAGAATCTGACGAAGTTGGAAATTCTTTAGCGGATCTGATCCAGCATTTTTTTCTCACAAAGGATCTTTTAAAAAATGTAAGTTTTTGATTTTCAAATTTATTCAACAGAATAATGCCCCTTGTTATTTTAACGTAATTTAGCATGCCTTTCTCAAAATTCTTTAAAAGCAGACTCGAGAAAATAAAATACCCATTATATCCATCAAGTATGAAAAAATTATTTTTAGGGATCTCATTGATGCTCTCAACTTTTATGACCATTGCTCAGGATGCTGAGACATTGCGTGCGCTTGAATTAGTGCGAAAGAATGCTGTGCAACTGAAACTTGATTCGAAAAAAATCGAGAACGTTCACGTAAGTAATGCCTACTATGACAAGTTCTCTGGTTTATACATGGTATATCTGCAACAAACGCATCTCGGATTACCTGTTTTCAATCAATTAATGAGCTTGGCATTCAGAGAAGATGCCTTGGTTTCTCAGGCTGGTAAATTTATTGACGATATCGAGTCTAAACTTGTTTCAACCAGTGCAAACCCAAAATTAAGTGCCCCAGTTGCTGTGATGAATGCGTTGCGTGATCGTCAGTTACCAGTGGTACAAGAACCAGTTGTAATATCCAGTGAGCAAAATGGACATTTCATCAGTTTTGAAAAAGGAAATTATTCGCGTGAAACCATCACTGCTGAACTAATGTGGGTTCCTTTGAATGACGGAGAAAAATTATTCCTGAGCTGGCAAATTTATTTGATACCGCCAACGACTTCCGATTATTGGTTAATCAGAATTGATGCAAATAACGGATCAACCTTGGATGTAAGTAATTTGACAGTTTATTGTTCCTTTGGTCCACATGAAGGTCACTCGGAACATGAAAGCAATACAACAAATCATCCTGCTGAACTTTCATCCATTGAATCAGAATCAAATACATTGCGTCCCACTGCAGTGACTACCGGATATTATAAAGTAGTCCGCTTTCCGGCTGAAAGTCCTATCCATCCGGGTGGCTCTCCTGCTGTGATTGAAAATCCTTGGGAGTTGGTACGGGGAGATGCTACCACATTAAAATGGCACAGCAATGGTTCGCTTGAATTCAACATCACCAGAGGAAACAATGTTTGGGCTCAAGAAGACGTGAATGGAAATAACGGAACAGGCACCGCGCCAAGATCATCTACAACCGGAGATACATTAACCTTCATACACACCCACAGTTTTACCGAATCTCCAACGCAAACTTCTCCGATTCAAAACCAAGCATTCAATACGACCAATCTTTTTTATTGGAATAATATCATTCACGACATTACCTACCAATTTGGCTTCGATGAGGCGGCCGGAAATTTCCAGGCGAATAATTTAGGTCGCGGCGGGCAAGGAAATGATTTCGTTTTTGCGGATGCACAGGATGGATCAGGAAATAACAATGCCAATTTCGCAACACCATCTGATGGTGGAAATGGAAGAATGCAAATGTATTTATGGAATGGAAATCCTCAGAAAGATGGCGATGTAGACAATGGGGTGATCTGTCATGAATTTGCACATGGTATCAGCAATCGTTTGACCGGTGGTCCTTCGCAAGCAGCTTGCCTTCAAAATGCAGAACAAATGGGGGAAGGCTGGAGTGATTACTATGCATTGATGTACACCCAAAACTGGACTACAGCCACCCTGAATACCGGCTTCTCAACACCACGAGGTATTGGAACCTATGTATCCAATCAATCTGTAACCGGGTTGGGTATTCGTACACAACGTTACTGCACCAACTTCGCCGTAAACAGCAGAAGCTTCAGTTCTAATTTGCCGGGCACGAATTTTCATCACAGCCGCGGTGAAATCTGGTGTGCTACCCTTTGGGATATGACCTGGAATATCATCAATCAAGTTGGAAGAATCAATCCCAATATCTAT
>JBILCT010000202.1:0-3438 GCA_044353025.1 Ferruginibacter sp.
ATCATGCATCGGCTCTGCAGCAGGTGCGAAATAATATGGATTGGCAGGATATTGCTCATGAAAATCTACATGTACCACGGGCATCCATTGTTGGTAAACTTTGACGCGTTGCTTTGTTTCTTTTTGTGTTTGCCAAGCCCAATCCCGATTCAAATCAAAATAATAGTGATTGGTTCTCCCACCCGGCCAAGGCTCATCATGTTCACGGGAAAATGGATTCGGATCCGGAATGCTTCCTCTCGTTTGGTTGTACCAATGTACATAACGGTCTCTACCATCCGGATTCAAACAAGGATCGATGATAATCACCGTGTGCTTGAGCCAATGACGAATATTGGAATCATTGGAACTTACCAATCGATACAGCAATTCCATTGAAACCTCTGAGGAACTCGGTTCGTTCCCATGCACATTATAACTTAACCAAACCACTGCGGGCAGCGATGGATCTGGTACTTTATCTTTTAAAAATCCGGACATGCGTTGCTGATTCGCCTTGATCTGATCAAGCTTGATCATATTTTCCTGTGCAGTAACGATGGCAATCATCAGCGGCTTACCTTCCACGGTTTGTCCATACTGCTCCAATTGTACATTCGAAGACGCTTCATCCATTCTTTGAAAATATGCGGCAATTTTATGATGAGGAGTAAAGGCTGTTCCTGCTTCATACCCTAAAAATTGAGCCGGAGATTCTATCTTTTGAGCGTAAGAATGAGCAGCGAATGCCAAGCAAATCAGGAGTGAAAATTTCTTCATGTTAAAAATTGAGTGCTAAAATTAATCAATCCTAATTGTACCTTATGAGTTTACTATGCCAAAATGATCAGTATCAGCAAATAATCGTTCAAGACATATTGTTCGAATGCAATGTTTCAGCGCGTTTCTGAATGCCAAACGACTGGAAAACAGTAATTTTACGCTAGTTTTTGGGCATATGAATATATGCACCGCAAATATTCATTCAATGATTTGACAGTATTATTTTCATCTGTGAAATCAAATAAGACAAGTTTATAAAAAAGATATTCAACATATTATCTAGGGTGCTGATCATTTTGATCTTGCTGCTTTTTTTGATTTACGGTCTATTACATCTTCCCCGTGTTCAAACCTATTTGGTTAAACAGGCAACACAGGCTTTGGAAAAAAAATTAGGCACACCGGTTCGAATCGAATCGGTTGACCTTCGTTTTTTTTATTTTTTGGAACTTAATAAATTATATGTTGAAGATAAGAAAGGAGACACATTGATATATGCTGGCACAGCAATGGTTAAAGTGAATGATTGGTTTTTTTTCAAGGATCATGTGGAATTAAAATATCTCGGTCTGGAGGATGGGTTGGTTAGAATGACCCGAAAAACCAAGGCATGGAATTATGAATATATTTTGGATGCGTTGTCCGATCCTGACACCACACAAAAAAAATCTAATCTCCAGTTGGACATCCATCGTTTAACATTAAAGAATATCCGATTTGATTTGATCGACCAATGGAAGGGACAAAACATGATCACCTCCATTGATCAATTGGATGCACGATTTGATTCAGTTGATTTAAAAAAATCCATATTCAGGCTGAGTAAGGTATCCATTAAACGACCATATTTTTCCATGGTTGATTACAAAGGCACACGCTCTTTGGAAGAAGAAATTGCTGCCCATGCAGACACTAGTTCCGCTTCCAATCCCATGGATATCAGCATCCAGACAATATCGATAACAAATGGCAGATTTTCCAGTGATGATCCGGATGAGCCTTCTTCCCTTCCCGGATTATTTGATGAATGGCACATGCGTTTCGATGATATACAAGCAGAACTCAAAAAAACCACTTTTAAAAATGATGAATTAAAAACAGCCATCCAGCTTTCTTCGAATGAACGCAGTGGCTTTAAAATCAGAGCGCTACAAGCGGATATGACTTTCAACCAAAGCATGATGGAATTCAAGAATTTATTGATTCGGACAGACAAGAGTAAAATCGGAGATTACTATGCCATGCATTACTGTCGTTTCAATGATGATATGAAAGAATTTATCACCAAAGTTGGCTTAACTGGAAAACTCAAAAACAGTACCGTTCATACGGATGATATCGCTTATTTCGCACCCGAATTAAAAAACTGGCATCGCAGTTTTTTAATGAACGGAGCTGCAACCGGAACCATTGATGATTTCAAG
Source organism: Ferruginibacter sp. (assembly GCA_044353025.1). Lineage (GTDB taxonomy): Bacteria > Bacteroidota > Bacteroidia > Chitinophagales > Chitinophagaceae > Ferruginibacter. The sequence continues at coordinate 2,187 of JBILCT010000202.1, forward strand.
ATCAGAAAAATGCAAGCCTTATCAGGATCAACAAAAATTACCGGCAATCTTGATATGAAACATATGGATGATTTGGATAGTCTACTGATTGATTTCAATACAGCCGGCACTGAAACAAACTATGAAGAATTAGCTTGGTTAATTCTGGAATTAAAAAACACAAAAGGAATCAATCTGAATAAACTAGGAAACATTAAATACGCGGGTAACTTCAAAGGAAGCATTTCAAAATTTATTTCAAAAGGTGAATTTCAAACTTCAAGCGGTCGTTTAAAAATCGATTTAAGCATGCATTTGCCGGAGAATAATCAAGCTACCTACGCACTCGCTGCAGAAGCCACACAATTGGACTTAGGGAGAATTTTAGGTTACAATCAAATTGGAAGACCAAGTTTCACCACTACGATTTCGGGTACTGGATTGCATTGGAAAGAGATGAATACGAAGTTTCAAATTTCAATTCCTTCGCTTCCTTGGGGTGGTTACAATTATCAAAATATTGAATCCAATGGAAGTTTACAGCAAGGAAAACTACTTGTAAAAACAAGTATATCTGATAAGTATTTGAATATCCCCGAGTTAATTGCAGCCTTTGATTTCAACAAGAAAAATGCTGGTTTGAATATAACCGGGAATCTGGAACATGCTGATTTTCGTGAATTAAAATGGCTTGACCGTGATCTTATATTGTCCACGAAGTTCAATTTGGATTTCAAGGGAGATCATATTGAAAATGCGAACGGATTTGCACAGTTCAACCAACTATCAATTACGCATGCCGGCAAAAAAATACCATTCACTCAAGTATTGTTCAAAGCCAAACAGGATGAGCATGGCAAAGATTTAAGATTGATTGCTGATCAATTAGAAGCAGGAATATCCGGTAGCTACAAAATCAAAGACCTTTCGGACGCGTTCTTAGCCTTCCTCAATAATTATTACCCAAGCTATATTCCAAAACCCAATCGAAGGATTGAACAACAGCAATTTGAATTTGATCTAAAAACTAAAAACATAGAGGAACTCATCAAAATCATCGATCCCAAAATGAAAGGCGGTAACAATGCCACTGTTTTAGGTAGTTTAAATTTAGAAGCAAATCGATTTCTGCTGAATGCAAAGGTTCCATACTTTGCCTATGATGAAAAATCTATCCGTGACCTTGATCTCAAAAGCTACGGGAACAGGGATACTTTACAAGCGAACTTACAAGTGAGTTCTTTCCAAATAAATGATGATGTCCAGTTCCCAT
>JBILCT010000203.1:0-3424 GCA_044353025.1 Ferruginibacter sp.
AAACCGTTGGCTTTTTGATCTCCCACATTATATAATCCATTTCCATCTCGGTCGGCAACAAACCAACCGGAACGATAGTTTGCACGTAATGTGATGAACCATTTTTTTTCATGTTCATACGTTAATTTAACCTGAGCCATGTGTTCGCTTCTGTTGGATAAACCGGCATATTCAGACCAAAGAAGTCGTCTTGTTTCCCCTGAAAGATCGCGCGTGAAAACCTTTCCTGCCTTCACGTTTTCTTTTTCTTCTTTGTCTGCAGTGTTAAGCCATTGATATCCTCCACTCATGCTAAGTCTTGGAATAATTATGCCATTGCACTCCAATTCAAATCCCTGCGTGTAAGCATTCTCGATATTGATGTAGCTAAATATCTGACCATCGTTGATTTTGGTTGCAATCTGACGATAGTCAATCAATCCTTCTATATCATTTCTGAAAGCATTTAATTTGAAGTTCCAATTTTGAATGGGCTTCCATTGAATGCCCACATTTATTCCGGTAGAGAACTCTGGCTTCAAAGAAGTCAAACGATTAAACTCTACTTGGTTGATGTTTGCGATTTGTCCATTGGCTTGCAACTCGCCAAGAACACGAACGGCATCAATGGAACCAAGCACGGAATAACCACCTGCTGAAATATTGGTAAAATTCAAATAAAGCTGTCGAAAATCCGGCGCCTTGAAACCTCTTCCTATTGAACCTAACAGGGATATTTTTGAATTAAAGTTATATCGAAGAGACGCTTTGGGACTCCAAGCGGAAGCATAGAGTGCATGATGATCGTAGCGAACTCCGGTTACAAAAGTCAGTTCTTTATTTATACTCCATTCGTCCTGAAAAAATCCGTACCCCACATCATTTCGTTTTACATTTTTGATGTTGTCGTAACGGGTTGAAGCAGCCACATCGATCAAATAACCACCTCCAAAACTAAGCACATGTTTTTTTAATTGCCAGTCTGTTTGATTTTCAGCACGATAAAATTGTTGCTTGAAATCATCTTGATATACACTATCGGGTTTCTGACTGAACCTTAGTTCCTGATAACCACGAAAAAGACTTGCATATAATCTCAATGTAGTATTGACATTAGGATGAAGTCGATGACGCAACACCGGATTGATATTCAAATCCTGATTCCTTTCTTCCCCATAAGTATTACTAAACTCACCATTATTGATCACATTGAATGATTGTTTGAAGAGGTCTCTGCTGTTTCGAATGGTCAGAGAAAATTTAGTATTTGAGGAGAACGGGTGATTTAAAATGAGTTGCTGCGTATTTCTCCAAATAGGTTGTGGTTCACGAATGGTACTGTATGGCCTGAAACTGATTCCATCCAGGTAATATGAATTCGCAGAAATCTGCGCATGCGTTTTTCCCCATGATTGATGGAGAGAACCTGAAATGTCTGCGTTTTTAAATACTCCATTTCCGAAAGGTGCGCTCATCATTTGGTTCGGATTACCAAAACCATATCTGACTGAAAAGTTTCCTTTTTGTTTGGGCGATATGTCTGTAATGATGTTGATTACACCACCCATCGCTTCAGACCCATACAAACTGGAAGATGGACCTTTGACGATTTCTATTTTACGTATGGATTGTATGCTAAATCGATTCAGGTCGAGAACGCCGGCTGTTCTTCCGATCAATGGTTCACCATTCAGCAATATTAATGTGTAATCAGGATTCAATCCCTGCATCTGAACACCGGCGCCAAATCCGGAGGTGATGAACAATCCGGTTTGCTCTTGCAATAAATCTTTCAGTCGTAGATTCCCCGCTTGTTTGATTGTTTTTGATCCAATGATTGAAAGGGGAACGGTCACTTTATTGGGGTCGGTAGCTTTTCTGGCAGCGGTAACCACGAGTTCATCCATCGTTGATGAAAATGCAGTATCCGTTGGTATTGGTTGGGCAAAGAGATAATTACATCCCAGCAAAAAAAACAAGATAAAATTGCGTCTGCCTTGCATAATTGGACGCAAATTTCAATGAAAGCAATTGAACATACATCCAAAAATAGCAGAAGTATGTTTTTTTGACAATCCAATGACAGAACCTCAAATCATTGTTTAATTGCGAACGGCAAATACCCTGGAAAGATTAAAACCGAAACGAATTTCACCCCTACCCCAGGTTTGATTGGTTTGTGCAATGAACGCTTTTTCATTCATGCCGGTAGCATTGGAAAAATGTAATTGAAAAACATGTCCGCCTGTTTCAATATCAAATCCGATTGAAAGTGGATTGATGTAATTGTTAACAGCATTTCCATTATCATCGTCATCATCGTCGTCTTCAAAAGAAAACCAACTATCCGTTGGCTCTAAAACCAAATGATAGTCTACAACGAATGCAATACGTTTAGATAATTTCATTCTTGCTCCCAATCCAATGGCACCGATATCATTCTTCGGTTGGTTGGGTTGAATCAGATTGAGATGAACGAGTGTAGGAGAAATCTGGGCGCTGAAGGCCTCTGAGAATTTTCTTCCTATAATCAACTGATGGTAGTATGCTAAACGATCTGTAGGATTACCTTTCTGTGAAGCACTTGGCCACTTTTGTGTATTCCACGTCATACCGGAAACCCAAATCAATGAAACGGGAGACGCGTTTTTTCCGCCGGTGGATTGATGTATGATCCGATATTTGACAAACCCATCCAATTCCTTGCCTACATTGCTTCGTCCAACCCCTACCGTTAGATCCTTGGTTACACCATAATCAAACCCAATTCTCATATTGGCCTGATCCAATCCGAACAGTTCACTGAATCCGGCGTTTAAAGTACCAAAACGATGGAGTATGCGCGTATCCAAAATGCCTTCTCCAATCATTTCCATCGAATGTCCATTGATCACACGACTGGACTTGAATGCATTGATGATATATTCTTTTTCAGTTTTTTTTTCCTGAGGAATCATACTCAATAAATCATCCTGAGCCATCAAAGATGTATGAACTAAAAGAAGCGCCGCGAATGAACAAAGTAAGTTTTTCATGGGTATCAATTTAAAACTGTGTATTGACAATTAACCACAATTTTGGCAGTGCTGGCAAGTTTGTCTTTAACCAATTTCGGAATTTCAATTTTGAAGTCGGCCATGTTTATCGTGAAGTTCGATTGGGCTTTTATCTTATCTCCCTTAACAACAATGGTACCATCTGCTTCCACCTCTTTTTTTACGCCGTGCAGTTCAAGTATGCCCTTTACTTTAACTGAATAGGTGCCATCTTTTGCCAGATTCAATTTTTCAAATTGAAGAATTTTTCCTTTGAATCCGGATTTGGGGAAATCCTTGGTATCCATGTAATTTTCATGAAAATGATCTTCCATCAATTGATTCTTGAATTCAAATCCTTTGATCAGTAAACCAAAATCCATTTGACCGGTTGCAGCATCCAATACACT
>JBILCT010000204.1:0-3423 GCA_044353025.1 Ferruginibacter sp.
AGTGCTCCAGGTACTAAGCCCATAAGATGTGAAAGAATAAGGTTTTACTTGACCACCAAAAGGGAGTAAAGCCTGTTCAACGTTATATCTGGTATTCCCCGGACAATAAAATATCATAAATCCGCCACCGCCGGCTCCACTGATTTTACCTCCGGTTGCACCCGCATTTCTTGCTGTATCATAGATGCTTTCAATGCCGGCATTGCTGATATTGGCAGCCATATTTCTCTTTTGTTGAAATCCGAAATCAAGGATTTCTCCAATAGCATGTAGTTGGCCTTTTAGTAAAGCCTCTTTCATTCGTTTTGCCTGCTCTTTCAATTGATGCATGGCATCGATACTCTTTTCATCTTTCCTTTCAACATTCTTTACCTGCTCTTTGATAATCGTAGCACTTTCACGAGAGGTAGCTGTGAAATAAAGCAATAAATTATGTTCTAACTCATGAATGTACTCAGCTCGAATCCGAAGAGGGTTCACAATAACCTGATCATTTTCATAGAACTCCATGAAATTTACTCCGCCAAATGTTGCAGCATACTGATCTTGCCGACCACCAGCCAGTGATAAGTCCTGCCGTTCGATGGTGTATGCTAAATGGGCTATATCATAATCGCCTAATGGAAGTTTGAGCATTTCTACAAATGCCCCTAAAATGGCAACTACAAGGGTTGAAGAGGTACCTAAACCTGACCCTGCCGGCGCATCCACATAAGTTGATATTTTCAACCCTTTTATTTCAAACGGGTATTTAATTTGAATATGGTTATATACACCTTTGAGCAAATCCAGTTGGCCATCAATAGGTAAAGAAGGAGTCAATGCATAGGTTTGCTTTTCATTTCTGTCAAGGGCTTCCAGTTCTATCAAACCTGATTGTGTTGGCTCAATGGAAGCATGCGCAGAGAGGGAAATGGTAGCATTTAAAATGGCTCCGCCAAATAAATCGGCATATGGACTAACATCGGTTCCTCCACCTGCGAGTCCAATACGAAGCGGAGCTTTACTGCGGTAAATCATATTATCAAGCAAAATAAGGAAAAAAAGTATAGAAGCGTATGAACATAAAAAAAGCCGGATGAAAGATCCGGCTTTTGAAAATAAAAGTATCTACTAGTCGAAGTCTTGGCTTACTCCAGCTTTTGCTTTTTGAGCGTTCAATGTTCCTCTGGTAGCGTCAGTTCCATCAACTACAAATGCAATAATCTCGCAATTAGCAAGGTTGGCTGTATATGAACCACCACCGTATGTAGAACCGGTATTGGTCATGCTGAATGGAAATTCATACACATTGTTTTTTGTTTGAGCATCTGCAGGAATTGCATCTCCAAAAAGATCGGTAGCTGTTTTGCGTAAAATATGATTGTGTTCAAAATCTGTAACTGGATCTGCTCCACCGTACAGGTTAGAGTAGTAGTTTGTTTGAGGGTATATTTTACCATTTTCCAACAAAGCAACGACTAGCTTTAATTGTTTTTTAGTATTGACATTGAATTTAACTTTCACAGTGCCTGAGATAGTTGAACCATTGATGGAACTGTTGATTGAAAGACCCAAAGGTGACCAAACATTTCCAGCAGAAGTCAATAATGCGGTGCTTTCATTCCACTTAACTTTCCTGTTCAGGATGGCTGTTGGAAATCCTGTTGCTCCTATAAAACTTTGAAGTTGAGGATAATATTGGAATTTGTATGGGTCACTTCCTGAACCATGTACTGCAACTACAATTAGGTCATCGTTTGTGGCAGTATATTGTTCCAATTTGTAAGAAACTCTGGTGCAATATCCACACCATGTACCGGTGATGTCTTCAATGATTGGTTTCTGGGTAAATGCGGATGGCCCTTTTTCAACCACCGTCAACGATTTAATGTCAGAAGGCTGACTTCCACGTTGAGCATATAAATTGATGTTTCCTAAACGAGTGGGAACATATTCAGCAGATACCGGTGTAATGCCATTTTCAAAAATGGTACATTGACTGGTTACATCTGCTCCGTTTTTATCACGAACGGTTACAGTAACGTAATCAAATTCATTCATTTCTACAGTGTCCAAGGATAGAGTTATACGCAAAGAGTCTGTAGAAGACCCGTTGCCATTACCGTTTCCTGTTTCATCTTTTTTGCATGATGAAAAGCATGTCAACGCGAACAGAGACGATGCAATTAAAAAATTTTGTTTCATGATAGTTTTGTTTGAAACCGAAAATAGTAAATCTTATCAAATAATCAACAAATTGATAAAAATATCAGTACTTCGCAAAAATGAACAACATGAAAAAATTTCCGATTCTGCTTTTTATCTGTTTATGTATTGGAAAATCAGTTTTTGCGCAACAGGATTTCGCTTCCATTCCATTGAAATCCATATCCGGTAAAACGGTAGATTTTGCAGACTTGGTCACTCGGAGCAAGGATACGCCGGTTGTGATTTCTTTTTGGGCAACCTGGTGTATGCCATGCATCGCAGAATTAGACAATATTAATGATGCCATGGCAGAAAAACAGGCTATCAGGCCTTTTACCTTTATTGGTGTGGCTGTTGACGATGCACGTACATCAAAGCGCGTCAAATCATTTGTAAAAGGGAAAGGTTGGACTTTTGATGTATTAATTGATATCAACAGCGAATTAAAACGGGCAGTAAATGTTACAGATGTACCTCATGTGATTATTCTTCAAGGTGGAAAGATTGTATATCAACATACCGGATACATTGCGGGAGAAGAGGAGAATCTCTATGAAGCTATTCAAAAACTTTAATTCACTTTCTTAATTATTACAGAGATATGTCAAAAAAAATTTGTATTTCTTTCGGTTTTTTCATGTTGGTTGCTTTTTCAAAAGCACAAAACTTAAGCAGCTTTATCAAAGGTCATTTTAATGGTAGTTTCGAAAGCTACAATCAGTATTACATGAAGGATACCAGCATTGGGGCTCTTTTACCCCCTGATCGCTTTGGGTCTAATAATTTTCTAAAACTAGATTATAATTACGGCGACTTTACAGCGGGTGTTCAATTTGAAGCATTTTTACCACCGGTGCTTGGATTTTTTCCTACTCAGGTAAAAAGCCAATCAAAAATTGTAAATAAATACTTTAAGTACAAGAAAGAGAATTTTACCATTCAAGTGGGTGATTTTTATGAACAATTTGGAAGTGGCTTGACGCTTCGTGCATTTGAGAATAGACAAATTGGGATAAATAATGCCATTGAAGGGGTAAACATACATGTAAAGCCTGCAGATTATCTGCAAATAAAAGCAGTGTATGGAAGAACGAGACGATTGTTTGAATATAGTAATTCGATGGTTAGAGGTGGAGATGCTGAAATTGATTTGACTAAACTTTTGAAGAGTAAATCCACTGATATTAGCATTTTAGTTGGTGGCAGTGCGGTAAATAAATACCAGGAATACAC
>JBILCT010000205.1:0-3411 GCA_044353025.1 Ferruginibacter sp.
AGAACAGCTGTACGCCATTGACCGTATGTTGGTACAATGGAAACGTGCAGGAAAATTTAAAAATCTGGCCGGACTTATTGTAGGTGGATTTACTGAGATCAAAGACACGGAAAGGCCGTTTGGAAAAAGCATAGAAGAAATGGTTATGGAAGCTGTGTCTGATTATGATTTTCCGGTCTGCTTTGGGTTCCCTATCAGTCACGACCACACAAACCTGGCAGTAAAACTTGGAATTGAATATAGTTTTTCCGTAGGGCCTAAGTTGGTACAATTGAATGAAATCTAATTTGATTTAGCTCCATTTTTATTTCTGTTTTTTCAACTAAAATTATTGTGATTTTCCGCAAAGTTTTGGTTCGAACCAGGTTCGTGCCCGGTTCGAACCATGGCAAGCTTAACTAAATTAACCTCCAACTTACTACCAGGATTTCTTCAAGCACTTAATACGCTGATCACTCCTCCCCTTCTTCGTTAGGCCAAATACGATTCAATTTTAATTTGGAGAATGGCGCAACAATGAGTGGAAATTTCTCAACCGCCACATTGCTTTGTTCCAATCCGAAACTTCGCTCCTCGCTTACACTCAGCTCCTTCAACCAGAAATAAAAACGCATGATCAGATTTTCTACCAATGGTAATTCATTTTCCTGACTGAGGAATTTCTCCATCACTATAAATTGGAAATCTCCGACCAGATTGTTTTTTTGCTGACTCTCATAACGACTGGTGATGTTGACTTCACGGTTTGCCACAAGATCTTCTACCACTTTTTTAAACATCAGATTCAATCGAGGTTGAATACGGAAACCTAAACGGAATTCAACGCGAATGATATCATTCGGAATGATGTGTTGTACCATGTACTCACTGCTATAAGGATCATCGAGGGTATGCACATGAACAAACCAATAAATATCAGCGCGTTTTGGCTTGCCACGAAGAATACTGTAAATGATCTTGTGTTCTATTTCACGATGATTGTGCGCACTTGTCAGATACACCAAATGTGTAGCATATTTTGGAACCGTACTATCGTTGCTGAGTTCTTCAATTTTAGGAATATAATCTTCCACTCGAACAAATTCAATATAACGAGTCTTGATTTTACGTGCCCGATACCAGATATACATCACGAAGAATAATCCCCCGCCGATGATCAATGTCACAAATCCGCCGTGTGGAAATTTTTCAAGATTGGCAATAAGAAACCCACATTCAATAGCGAGATAGACAAACAAAAACATCCAGATGAGTCCGGGTTTTACCCGCTTTGAAATCAGGAAATTGGAAAACAAAATGGTCGTAGCAATCATACATAAAGTAATCGCCAATCCATACGCTGCTTCCATCGCGCCGGAAGAGCGGAAATACAATACAACCACACAACATCCAATAAATAGTAACGTATTGATACCCGGAATGTAAAGCTGTCCCTTAGCCTCGGTTGGATATTTAATTTTCATTTTGGGCCAAAGATTCAATCGAATGGCTTCACTGATTAAAGTGAATGAACCACTGATCAGGGCCTGACTGGCAATGATCGCAGCTGCTGTTGCAATGACAATGCCCCACAGCAAAAACCAATCGGGCATGATGGAATAAAATGGATTCGTTAATGGCAGGGCTGAAGGATATTGTGCCAAAAAGCTTGCACTCTTCATCAATTCTGGATTGGCATAAACTTCGCCTTGATGATGTAATAACCATGCACCTTGTCCGAGGTAATTCAAGATCAAACAAGACTTCACAAAAACCCAAGTGATCCGGATATTGCCACGACCACAGTGACCCAAATCACTGTATAATGCTTCAGCACCAGTAGTGCAAAGAAATACTGCACCTAAGATCCAAAAACCGGACGGATAAGTGGTTAGTAGTTTTACAGCATATATAGGATTGAAAGCACGCAGTACAGAAAAGTCACCTACTATATTGTATAATCCCAATGAAGCAAGCATGAGAAACCACACAGACATGACCGGCCCGAAAAAATTACCGATGGATTGTGTTCCGAACTGTTGCATGAAAAACAAAATGCAAAGAATAGAAAGAACAATGATGATAATGGTGGTTTCTTGTATTTCACTGAAAGCAGGAATATTACTTAATCCTTCAATAGCAGATGTAATAGAAATGGGAGGTGTAATCATTCCATCCGCCAGTAAAGCTGCACCGCCCAACATCGCCGGGAACACCAACCATTTTTTTTGTCTCCGGATAAGTGTGTAAAGAGAAAAGATGCCACCTTCTCCCTTATTATCTGCTTGCAAGGTGAGCACCACATACTTAAGCGTTGTTTGAAGCGTCAATGTCCAGATGATACATGACAATCCACCCAAAATTAAAGTTTCGCTGATGGGTTTGCCGTTAATGATGGCGCTGAAAACATATAAAGGCGAAGTACCAATATCGCCATAAATGATGCCGAGTGCGATGAGTAAACCGGCAGCACTAACCCGGTTGATGTTATGATTTCCCACGGAGAAAAATTTCTAGGCGATGATCCGGAATGAATCAGGCATACAAATGTAATCGGATTTGTAAAACTCCGGAAATTAAGATCAAATAATTACAATAAAAAATGAGCCCCTTCCAGACGAAAGGGGCTTTTACAAACAGCGATCACAAACACAAACTTAATTCAAGGGGTTGGGGATTAATCAGGTTTTTTACCATCTAAGAATTTATTGATGCGAGAAACTTCAATCGGTTGTTCAGGTGTTGATTTAACTGTGTAATGACTGTAAAAACTCTCTACATCAGCCAGTTGAACCTGAACATCCATACCACGACGCATGTAGGCAGGTACCGTTTCAAATTCACTGTTAGGGTCATTTCCTGTATTGAAAGAAAGATTTCTCAACTTATTCAGTCGTTCGTTGGCACGTCGACGAAGCTCTGCAGTTTCGTCTATGGGCATATTTGCATCTGACATGGTATTATTATCAGCAACAAATTCATTTACTTCGGTTTCAGAACTTGGATCTTCTACTGTTTTTTCAACCAAAATCATTTCTTCTTCAACTTCATCCATGAATTGAAATGAAACTTTCGAAGCTTCTGGTTTCAATGATGTATCATCCGATAAATTTGAAACTTGATTAGTGATCGAATCATTTTTTTCTTCTTCTACGTAGATCTGTTTTGGCTTAGACAATACAACACCACTTGTATTTTCAGAGGTGGAGGTAGAAGTTGGTGTAACAGAAATCACAGGAATAGACTGATCAAGCGAAACGGTAATTCTTTCAGTAGATTCTTCAACGGGTAGATTTGTTTCTTCTTCAATGAACTCAACCAAATGAGTGGTTGGAATTTGATCTGCCGATGTTGAAATTTCGATGAATGTGTCGGGGGTTGATTCAGATTTATTTTCAGTTTGACCTTCCAAATCGAAAACAATTTTTTCAA
>JBILCT010000207.1:0-3392 GCA_044353025.1 Ferruginibacter sp.
CCGACTTTGTTTACCGGAGTAGCCCAATCTAATCGTATTGCCAGAGAAGAGATTTTTGGTCCGGTGCTTGCTATCCAAACTTTCCGCACGATCGATGAGGTCATAGAAAAAGCAAACAATACGGCCTACGGACTTTCAGCAGGGGTATGGACGGACAAGGGTTCCAAGATTTTTAATTTAAGCAGCAAGTTGAGGGCTGGAGTAATCTGGGCCAACACCTACAACAAATTTGATCCGGCATCGCCTTTCGGAGGCTACAAGGAAAGTGGATTTGGAAGAGAGGGAGGGTTGCATGGATTAGAGGCATATTTGAAGGTATAATCAATCATAACGATTACGAATAAACGAAATTATGAGCACACGTATTGAGATTCTCAAAACTTACAAAAACTACGTCGGCGGACAATTTCCCCGGACCGAATCTGGACGTTACTATGTTACGCAAGATGCCAAGGGGAAGCCATTGGCCAATATGTGTTGGTCATCTAAAAAAGACATTCGTGATGCCGTTGTTTCGGCGCGCGCTGCCTTCGGAGGATGGAGTGCCAGATCCGCATTCAATAGAAGCCAGATTTTATATCGCATGGCGGAGATGTTACAAGACCGTGCTTCAACTTTGGTAGATGATCTGGTGATTCAAGGAATCAAAAAAGCAGCCGCAGAACAGGAGGTGAATCTATCCATTGAACGCATGATACATTATGCGGGCTGGTGCGATAAATTTCAAACATTATTTAGCACAGTAAACCCGGTATCGGGCCCTTTCTATAATTTCTCCAATCCGGAGCCCACGGGTGCGGTTACCGCTTTTGCCTCAGACCATCAACCCTTGTTATCGTTGGTTTCCATCATGCTTCCGATCATAGCAGGTGGTAATAGTTTGGTGATATTGGCTTCAGAAAAATATCCGATCTCTGCGGTATCATTGGCGGAGGTATTGAATAATTCGGATTTACCCGGAGGCGTGGTGAATATCCTCACCGGAAAAAAAACAGAGTTGTTGGCATCGATGTCTGACCATATGGATGTGAATGCGATCTGTATCAATGGTTCATCTATGGATGAACGTAAACAGGTGCAGGCCTTGGCGGCAATGAATGTGAAGCGGGTGGTGGATTGGGAGGTAAAAGATTGGAAGGGCGCAAACGGCCAATCCCCTTATTTTATTCAATCGTTTCAGGAAACCAAAACTACCTGGCATCCAATTGAACAAATCGGGGGATCAAAAGGAGGTTATTGAGGAGAGTTTAACAAATTTGGATCAGGTATAGAACTTAATTTTGTGCCATTAATTTTTGTAGTCGTTGGAATAACCAGTGAGCAAAAAGAAAATTCAACTTAAAAACAGACAATGAAAACGAGTAACATTATTTTAATTACGCTAGGCGGACTATTGGTGATTATCGGATTATGGACCTGCAGTGGTTATAATGGATTAGTCAGTTCCGATCAGGGATTGCAAAAGGTTTGGGGAAATGTGGAGACCAATTACCAGCGTCGTACCGATTTATACAGCAGCATTATTAAAACGATAGAAGGATCCGGAAAGTTTGAAAAGTCTACCTTGAAAGAGGTTTTGGAGGCCAGATCCAAAGCAACCCAGGTACAAGTGAACATCAACGATGCCGCTTCTTTGGAGGCATATCAGAAAGCACAAACCGGATTACAAAGTTCATTCGGACGATTGATGGCAGTTGCGGAAAGCTATCCCGATTTAAAAACAACGGCAGCTTTTCGTGATTTTCAGACCCAAATCGAAGGAACAGAAAATCGCATCAATGTGGCCCGTCAGGATTACAACAAAGCCATTGAAAATTACAATCTTCGTGTGAAGCGCTTCCCCGGAAATATTCTGGCCGGATTTTTCGGTTATAAAGACAAGCCTTATTTCAAAGCGGCTGAAGGTTCTGAAAAAGCACCTCAGGTCGAATTCAACATCCCATAATCTCGAACATGTTCGGATTGTTCAAATCAAAATCTCCATTGTCTAAAGTAGACAATGAAAAAATTCTTTCTGCCATACGTGCAATGGAAAGCAGAACCAGTGGGGAAATCCGTGTGTTCATGGAAGCACGCAATCCGATGGTACAAACCATGGATCGGGCGCAGGAAATATTTTTAAGGGAACGCATGCATGAAACAAAGCAACGAAATGCTGTATTGTTATATCTCGCATGGAAAGATCGTGAACTGGCTTTGTTGGGAGATGCGGGCATTCATGAAATGGTTGGAACTGCATTTTGGCAACAACAAGTGACACAAATAATCACTGAATTCAAATCAATCGATTGGGTGGATGGCATCGTACATTGTATCTATAATGTGGGAGAGGTATTGGCGGAAAAATTTCCATTCGACCCTAACACAGACAAAAACGAATTGTCCGACGAAATCCTTTTGGGATAATAATCATGATCAAACACGTAGCTCATATTTTATTCATCGTTCTGTTCTGCACAAGTGCCAACCTGGTATTTGCGCAGGATATTCCCGCTAAACCAACGCCTGCCCGATTGGTGAACGATTTTACAGGAACGCTTACTATAGATCAACAGGCTGCACTTGAACAAAAGTTGGTTGCATTTTATGATTCTACCAGCAATGAAATTGCCGTTGTCTTGATTGCATCACTCAATGGAAATGATATTGCGGATTATGCATTGAAATTGGGCAGAACATGGGGAATTGGAGGTAAAGAACATAACAATGGCATTGTACTGCTCATTGCAAAAGAAGACCGTAAGATCAATATTTCAACAGGATATGGATTAGAAGGAGCATTGCCCGACATTACAGCAAAGCATATCATAGATGATGAGATTAGGCCGAATTTTCGTGGACAAGATTATTACCGAGGTATAGATAAAGGGACAGATGCAATCATTCAATCCATCCAGGGAGAATACAAGGAAAAGCCTAAGAAAAAAATATCTTCCAAAACAACGGGCATTATTTTTATAATGATCATGCTGTTTTTTATTCTGTTTGGTCGGGGTGGTGATGGTGGAGGAACGAGTTATAGCAGAAGAGGCGGATATCGCAGAGGTGGACCATTCTTCTTCCCGATGGGAGGTGGATGGGGAGGAGGTTCCGGTGGAGGTTCCTCAAGCGGGGGATTCGGGGGCTTCGGTGGAGGCAGTTTCGGTGGCGGTGGATCCAGCGGTAGCTGGTAATGAAATTGTATTTATATATTTTAAACAGCCTCTTTTTTGCTCAGCTCAATTTTTAAAGACTGCTTTATTCCAAATAGAATGACTATCTAATCTTAAAGAGGGTTTTATCCATAAAATCACAAGGCCTGTCAATTTTGACAGGCCTTGTGATTTTTATACGATTGGAGTAATTAGAATTGTTTCACGCCTCTAATCACAGATCTGTTATCGCCTTGGATG
>JBILCT010000208.1:0-3383 GCA_044353025.1 Ferruginibacter sp.
AACCCGCTTCCTGCTTCAATACGGATTTTTTGTTCTTTTCCGGTTCCTTTATCTTTCGCACTAACATGCAAAATACCGTTCGCATCGATATCGAAGGTAACTTCGATTTGAGGAATTCCACGAGGAGCTGGCGGTATTCCATCCAGATTGAATACGCCAAGCGATTTATTCTGATTAGACATCGGTCTTTCACCTTGTAATACGTGAATCTGAACGCCTGGTTGATTGTCAGAAGCAGTACTAAACACTTCAGATTTTCGTGTAGGTATGGTGGTATTGCTTTCAATCAATCTAGTCATAACCCCACCCATGGTTTCAATTCCCAAACTAAGTGGCGAGACGTCTAACAACAATACATCTTTTACTTCTCCGGTGAGTACAGCTCCCTGAATTCCAGCACCAATGGCAACAACCTCATCAGGATTTACACTCTTATTTGGTTTTTTGCCAAAGAACTTCTCAACGATTTCTTGCACTTTGGGAATACGACTGCTACCACCCACCAAAATCACCTCATCAATTTGACTGGTACTGATTCCTGCATCTTTTAAAGCAGCTTCACATGGTTTCAAACAGCGTATAAACAGATTATCTGCTAATGCTTCAAATTTTGAACGAGTCAATTTTTTTACCAAGTGTTTAGGTACTCCATCCACCGCAGTTACATATGGTAAGTTGATCTCAGTTTCAGTGGAAGAAGATAATTCCACTTTAGCTTTTTCAGATGCTTCTTTTAAACGTTGCAAAGCCATCGGGTCTTTTCGAAGATCAATCCCCTCATCCGATTTGAATTCATCTGCCAACCAATCCATAATTACTTTATCAAAATCATCTCCACCCAAATGCGTATCTCCATTCGTTGATTTTACTTCAAAAACGCCATCGCCCAACTCCAAAACAGAAATATCAAAGGTGCCGCCACCTAAGTCAAAAACAGCGATTTTTTGATCTTTCCCCTTCTTGTCCATTCCGTATGCCAACGCCGCCGCAGTAGGTTCATTGACGATACGACGAACATTTAAACCTGCAATCTCTCCGGCTTCTTTGGTAGCTTGACGTTGTGCATCATTAAAATACGCAGGCACGGTAATTACAGCTTCTGAAACTTCTTGCCCAAGATAATCTTCTGCTGTTTTTTTCATTTTTTGTAGCACCATCGCACTAATTTCCTGTGGAGTGTACATCCTGCCTTCGATATCTATTCTGACCGTGTTGTTATCTCCTTTTACGACAGCATAACTCCAATGAGAGCTTTCTTCCGTTACTTCATCAAAACGACGACCCATAAATCGTTTAACACTCGAAATGGTGTTTTGTGGATTTGTAATGGCCTGTCTTTTAGCAGGATCACCTACTTTGCGTTCTCCACTTTTCAAAAAAGCCACTACTGAAGGTGTTGTTCTTCTGCCTTCATCATTCGCAATAACAACTGGTTCATTACCTTCCATGACGGAAACACAACTATTTGTTGTGCCCAGATCAATACCTATTATCTTTCCCATATTTTTTGGTTTTCTAAACAATTTCAAGCTTTATGCCAATTAAAATTCAATGAAAAAATGACAGCATGAAGCAGAACCAAACAAAATATGCGGGGAAAAATGGCAGAATTTGTAAACAATCTCTGACTTTTCAACAGAAAACCATCAGCTGTTTCGAAAGCTAAAATACTTCTGACTTAAGAACCCAACACAAATTACAACGGAGGTAGTGGTCAGTTGACCTACAAAAGCGTCCCATTGTA
Organism: Ferruginibacter sp.; assembly: GCA_044353025.1. Lineage (GTDB taxonomy): Bacteria > Bacteroidota > Bacteroidia > Chitinophagales > Chitinophagaceae > Ferruginibacter. The sequence continues at coordinate 1,745 of JBILCT010000208.1, forward strand.
AATATTCGACCAGCCATTTTAGCATGATGTAATTCAAAAAAAGATTGAAAAGGAAAGTTAGCAGGTACCGAATCAGTTGTATTCGTCCCCTTAATGCCGAACCGGTAAACACAATAAACTTATTGAATAAAAATCCTAAGCAAAAAGAAAATAAGGCAGAAAGAATCAAAGAAGCCACGTGAGGTTTAAACGTGAAAAAAGGCAACTCGACCAATTTCCCTGTAAACAAAAATTGATAACTTAAAAAATAAGCGCCTAAACCCACAATTGTGTTAATCCCTCCACACGCCGCATATCGATATGTTTCAAGCGATAGAAACTTCTTGAATATGGGATAGAAAAAATCCAACATGGATACAAATAAACGCTTCATCCTATTCAGTTTCTTATTGAAGAATATAACGAACAGCTAACCCTCCAAATCCCCCTTTAAAATTTTGTTTATTGATAAAATCAAAGGAAGGCTGCCAATCAACAGATACATTCAAAGGCGAATTTTTGATCTTCCAATCTAATCCGAGTACTGCATCTAATCCAATATAATTATAACCGCCATTAATTAAATTTTCATTATTGAATTGTACATGCATTCCGGGTCCAACATACCAGTGAAAACTTCTTGACCCTTCGAAATTATGGTGAAATTCATACAAGGCAGTTAACCTGGCTCCTTCATAAAAATACATAAGCGCTTCAAGCGTCTGATGTTTATAAACCGCTTGTTTAAGCGAAAAAGCCCATGGGGTATATTTAAGTCCCAATGCTGTTTTGTAATGATAATTTTTAGCAACAGTCGATTGTGTATAACCCATGGATACAGCAAGCAATAGCAGTATGGTTAATTTTATTTTTTTCATTGAAATATATTTATTTCATTTTTTATTTTAAACTCCTTAAGTCCTCGTTAAGTATTAAGATTATAACAGTCTTTGAATTTTGAGCAATCAATTATTACATCAGATTATAAACTGATTACAAAATTAATTTTAAATAATGGCAATAGAAAAATTCATGTGGGTCAATTTCCTGTTCATTAAAACTATTTATCCAATGTTGTGGATAATTATCCATTGCCATTCAAAACAACATCATCGAAATTGAGCAAAATTTACATTCAATTACTTTGTCAGCATTATCTGAAATAAAAGCAATACTAACTTTACTTGATGACCCGGATGAGATGATTTACCAATCGATACAATCGAAAATCATCAGTATGGGAAATGATATCATCGTTCACCTGGAAAATCATTGGGATGAAAATAGAAATGAACTTGTTCGTGAGAGAATTGAAACGCTCATCCACTTGGTTAGCTATAAAGCATTGATTGAAGATTTTAATCGTTGGCTCGATGATGAACAACCAACTTTACTGGTAGGTACTCTAATCATTGCCCGATACCATTATCCGGATCTAATGCCCGGTATCATTTTCCAGCAGATTGAAAAACTAAGAAGAAATATTTGGCTTGAACTGAACAGTTATCTAACCCCTATTGAACAAATTCACGTTTTCAATTCTGTTTTTTATCACTTCAACCGACAACAATCCACAGCGCTGGATTATGATCAACCGGATGCATTTCTGATTAATAAAGTTTTGGAAAACAGATCGGGTAATGTTTATGGAAATGCATGC